>JAYEIR010000254.1:0-1683 GCA_034660135.1 Thermodesulfobacteriota bacterium | reverse complement strand
TATGACTATTCAGGTGGCTACCAAGTTTCCAGTTTCAAATTTCAAGTTTCCTGATATCGCACGGGAAAAATCTCTTCGGGGATCGAATATTCTAAACCCCAAAAACATTATCTTAAGGACTATATCTACCAGTTACGACTGATATTAGGCAGTTTGGAATCGCTTCTGTTCGGACAGGCCAGCGTTTACATATTTCCCGATTTTGAAGGAGAATTCTATGTTGGACCTAAAATATATAAGATTAAATCTTGAGACCATCAGGCAGATGATAAAAGACAGGGGATATGACCTCGATATGTCCGAGTTTGAGACCCTGGATCAACAAAGAAGGCAGAGATTAACCATCCTGGAAGAACTTCGTCACACAAGGAACCGTGTCAGCGACGAGATCGCAGCCATAAAAAAGAGCGGTGGTGATGCATCTAATCTCATTGTTGAAATGAAAAAGGTCTCGTCCGACATCAAAGCACAAGAAAAAGAGCTTCCCCAGTTTGAGGAGGCCCTGAACCGGTTGATCATGGTTATTCCGAATATTCCCCATGAATCGGTTATCACTGGAAAAGACGAAGCGGATAATCCTGTGATACGAACGTGGGGAAAGATCCGGGAAATGGATTTCGAGCCTCTGCCTCACTGGGAGATCGGAGAGAGCCTTGGAATTCTGGATTTTGCGCGTGCTGCAAAGATCGCAGGTGCCAGGTTCGCGCTGTATAAGGGGATGGGGGCTCAAATGGAGAGGGCGCTCATAAATTTCATGATCGACATCCATACAAAGGAGCATGGATACACAGAGATCCTGCCTCCATTTATGGTAAACTCTGCCTGCATGACAGGTACCGGTCAGCTTCCCAAGTTCAAGGAAGACCTGTTCAAGATTGAAGATTGGGACTTTTATCTGATCCCCACTGCCGAGGTGCCGGTTACGAATATCCATCGTGAGGAAACCCTTGAGGGGGAAGATCTCCCCATACGTTATGTTTCTTATACCCCGTGTTTTCGTTCTGAGGCCGGATCTTACGGTAAGGATACGCGGGGGCTCATCCGGCAGCATCAGTTCAATAAAGTGGAAATGGTCAAGTTTACCCGGCCGGAAGAATCTTATGAGGAACTGGAAAAATTGACGCGAAACGCAGAGGAAATTTTAAGGCGCCTTGAGCTTCCTTACCGTGTGGTATCACTTTGCACAGGCGATCTCGGCTTTTCAGCGACAAAGACCTATGATTTGGAGGTTTGGATCCCCGGGCAGAATCGATATAGAGAGATCTCATCTTGCAGTAACTTCAGTGACTTTCAGGCCAGGCGGGCAGGAATCAGGTTCAGGAAAAAAGGTAAAGGCGGTACTGAACTGGTTCACACATTAAACGGTTCCGGATTGGCTGTGGGAAGGACGGTGGTAGCCATTCTTGAGAACTATCAGCAGTCAGATGGCAGTGTGTCTATACCCGAGGCGCTCAAGCCTTACATGGACGGGATTGATTCTATCGGCCGGAGTTGAGGATGAGCAGAAGAGATTATTACGGTTCCGGACAGCGAAATTATCAGACAAGGCTTCAATGGAATACGCATAAGGGCCGTCTCTCGAGTAAGTTGCCCTTATTGATCCTGTCTTCGGCGTTCGGTCTTGTAATTGTTTTTTTTGTCTTCTATATAATATCATGGACCTCATGGGACCAGAGCCAGGCC
>JAYEIR010000253.1:0-1706 GCA_034660135.1 Thermodesulfobacteriota bacterium | reverse complement strand
AGCAAATCCTGAGGGTTAATGCCAAACAGTTCTTTGTGGAAGGAATTTTCCACAATGCGGATCTTCTGATTTCTTTATTTATTGGAGTTTTTCTGCGGTTTTCATTTTTTTTAGTCCGAATTTCGATACCTGTAAACACGGCCCACTCGATTCCTTTTTCAAACCGCTAATTGTTGAGCTGTTACGTAAACGGCAAGAAGCAAAAAACAGACATGGATCGTTTGTGTTGTTGAAGCAAATAAGATTTTTAAAAAGTATCCCGATGATGTTTAAAGTCAATACTGTCTACTTAAGCATAATTCACATTGAAGTTGGCTCCTTATTCGACAACAAATGCGACTCCATAACTTACTTCAGTATGCCGGAAGTCTTAAGGGACGATCATTGTCTTTGCATAATGGATTGAAGTGTTAGTTGTATCCTGTTCCCTGGCTCCTGATCCCTGTGAACTGTTACAAACGGAGTAGCATCAGATTATGAATAAAAT
Organism: Thermodesulfobacteriota bacterium; assembly: GCA_034660135.1. Lineage (GTDB taxonomy): Bacteria > Desulfobacterota > DSM-4660 > Desulfatiglandales > Desulfatiglandaceae > JAYEIR01. The sequence continues at coordinate 1,219 of JAYEIR010000253.1, read as the reverse complement.
AAGGATTACCTTGCTGGCTGGTGGTTGGTCTGGAGAAAGGGACGTATCTTTAAGAAGCGCAGAAGCTGTTTATAATGCCCTTGATAAAAGCAAATATGATGTCAGCATGTATGATCCACAGGACAATCAAAATCTAAAAGGATTGATGGAGCTGCGGGACAATGTAGACCTTGTATTTAACCTGCTGCATGGCAAGCACGGTGAAGATGGCCGTATTCAGGGGCTTCTGGATATCCTGGGTATAGGGTTTATCGGATCAGGGGTTTTGTCCAGCGCAATGGCCTTTAACAAAAAGATCGCCAAAGATATTTACAAAACCAAAGGGCTAATGGTAGCGAAAGATATTATCCTCAGAACCGGTGAAGAGGTCCTTCCTGAACGCCTTGTTGAAATCCTCGGCCTGCCTGCTGTTGTCAAACCGGTTGCAGAAGGATCAAGCCTTGGAATATCTATATGCCGAAACATGGAAACACTTGTGGCCGGGATTCAAAAGGCATTTGAATTTGACCATGAGGTCATGGTAGAGGAATTTATTGATGGCACGGAGATTACCTGCTGTGTTTTGGGAAATCGAGTGCTTGATACTCTTCCAGTGATAGAGATTGTTCCTGGGGACAGCTACTGTTTTTTCGATTATGAGGCCAAATATAAGGCTGATGCAACGCAGGAGATATGCCCGGCCAGGCTTTCCCAATCCATCACTGAGAGAGCACAGGTGTGTGCAAAGGAGGCCCACGAGGCCCTGAAATGTAGTGTTTGGAGCAGGAGCGATATGATTATTAAGGACAAAGCTATTTATTTATTAGAGACAAATACAATCCCCGGCATGACTCAAAACAGTCTTTTTCCTTTAGCGGCACGAACAGCCGGAATATCATTTCCCCGGCTCTTGGACAAATTGATAGGTCTTTCTCTTGCCAAAAATGGGCCATAATCTTCTTGGGTTTTAGACAGGATTCACAGGATTAATCAGATTCTTTGCCTCGTTGCCGGAGGCAACCAAGCAAACAGCCATCGCCTGAGGCGGGGTTCCGCACCCTCACTTCTCTCCAGACTCACAACATAATCAGACTCGCAACATAACCTCCCCAAGGCCCCTCTTGGATTTGCTCCAGAAAAAAATCCTTAACCCTTACACCATACCCCTGAAATGCCCTATTTTCGTCCGTAATTCCTTCATGTTAAAGGTATTATTTACTTACTGACGGACGTCCCCGAG
>JAYEIR010000252.1:0-1709 GCA_034660135.1 Thermodesulfobacteriota bacterium | reverse complement strand
GGCCATGTCCCGGATAAACCCGCAACTCATCTCCGAGGGGAAAGATCTTGGTTTTTACCCCCTGGACAAGGCTGTTGTGGTCACCACCAGGGAAATCAGTCCTGCCCACTGAACCGGCAAAAAGGGTGTCTCCGGTGAAAACAGCGCCAGGGGCATGAAAGCAGACCCCTCCGGGTGAGTGACCGGGCGTATGGATCACATCTATGTTATATGTGCCTACGGTTATCTTTTGGCCGTCAGCGAGATTCCCATCGGCTTTGAAATCAAGTCCAGGGGCATCAAGGGGATGAATCCACACGGGGGCCTTGGTGATTTTCCTTAGCTCTTGTGCCCCGGTCGTGTGATCAAAATGCCCGTGAGTAAGCAGGATATAACGGATCTCAAGGCCCAATTTTGTAATTTCGGTGACGATTCGGAACACTTCATCGCCAGGGTCAATAACCAGCCCTTGTTTTGTCTTATTGCAACCCAATATGTAACAGTTGGATTGATAAGGTCCAACTACTAATTTTCTAAGCATTTTTGAATACCTCGGTTAGTGCCTGAACGAAAACCCTGTTCAGGCACGATTTTGGATTTTGGATTTTAGATCTTGGATTAATGGAATCAATGTCAACTCAGTAAAACCTCATGGTTGATGCCATGCTCGTTTTTATTTCGAGGTTTTCGTTCAGAGATAAAATAAGATACAGATAGAGCATGTCAAGGCCGTTGGTTGCGGGATCGTATGCATGGATGAAGATCCTGAGAGAAACGGCTGGGTGATCAAATGGACACTAATGCCGGAAATAGGGTAGGGTAGGGGGGTGCCATGAAAGTAATTTTCCATCACGATTTCTACAAGGTTTATGCTGGTGATCCGGCCGCCTCTGCCGGAAGAATGGAGGCAATTGTTGAAGTGATTGAACCCTGGGTCGATTTTGTTGCGGCCCAACCGGCCTCAGATGCGGATATTGCCGCGGTTCATTCAAAGTCCCACATAGAGTGGGTAAAACGAACCGGTGTTTACCACGTAGCTGCTCTGGCTGCCGGGGGCGCGATCCAGGCGGCAACTCTGGGGCTTGATGAACCGTGCTTCGGCCTTATCCGGCCTCCAGGGCACCATGCATCGTCACGTGATGCATGGGGGTTCTGCTATTTCAACAATATGGCCATTGCACTTGAGCACCTGAACAAAAACCAAAAGATCAAAAGCGCCTATGTCCTGGATATAGACCTTCATTTTGGAGATGGTAACGTAAACATCCTTGAACCTGAGGACTATGTCACAGTTCACAATGTGTCTGCCGGTGATCGACATGAATACATAGAAGAAGTCAGAGAAGAGATGGAGCAATGCAAAGCGGATATTATCGGTATTTCCGCAGGATTTGACAATCATGAGAATGACTGGGGCGGCACGCTCACCACTGATGACTATCAGGAGATTGGGCGGATGGTAATGGAGGCTGCAAGACGTTGCAGGGGAGGGTGCTTTGCGATCCTGGAGGGTGGCTATAATCACAGGGTCCTGGGGCATAATGTCATGGCCCTGCTTAAAGGCCTATCCGGAGAAAAAATGTCAAAATAGGAATGCCGCTTGGCCTTCACACTGAATGTTGCATGGGGTGCCAGGGTCGGCGGGAACCACGAAAGGAGTTTGCATTATGTCTTTGGGCGGAAAAATGTTTGGCGCGGGAAGGGAGAGGATTCCCAATATTGCTTTTCGG
>JAYEIR010000251.1:0-9004 GCA_034660135.1 Thermodesulfobacteriota bacterium | reverse complement strand
GTAATATCAGTATGTCAAGAGATAAGCAAGGTGTCCCCGGATTAGAGCTATTACGGCAGCAATGACAGCCAGTGAGCTGCGCTGATTATCATTATTTTCAAATTATTGTTGGAGACGAGTTTGCAGATATCACCTTCATTGACAAGCTGGACCGCAGGGATATTAAGAATTTTTTGAAACTTTATCAGGCTTTTTGATGCATAATCATCAGATAGTTTGGTTTCAATAAGGAGGAGAGGATTGTGATTGTTTGAAATCAGAAAATCGACCTCTTCCTTGTCTCTGTTTCTTAGATAATGTAAAGAGAAATTACCGAGGCCGAGATCATTCCAGTTTGAAACGGCCCTGAAAAGTTCCAGGGCAACCATATTTTCAAACTTTGCCGCCGGGGAATCAATCCCGGCATAATCGAAGAGATACAGCTTTTTCTCCTTGGTTATGGCCCTTGATACTTTTCGGGTCCACGGAGCTATTCTGAAAACCATAAAAAAGTTCTCAAAGACCTCAATCCAGCTCCTGACGCTGTCAAATGACACATGAATATCTCTCGAAAGACTTGCCATTGAAAGCGGGCTGCCGATCTTTGAAGGGAGCAGAGAAAAAAGTAGCTCCACATCTTCAATGCTGCGAATGGATGCCAGGTCACGAATATCCTCACGTAAGAGCTGCTTTCTGTAGGTGTTTGACCAGATCCGGTAGAACTCACCTGTTCCATCAAGGTATGGGTCCGGAAATCCGGTGGATTGACTTAATTTATTCCAGATAGGTTGTGTTTCGTTCGGAGGAGGGCGGACTTCAATGGGATCGGACAAAAATTGCTCAAACATGAGATTGTTCCCTGCAAGCTCGGCAAGGGTAAACGGCCACAGATAAAAAATAAAATACCTTCCGGCGAGTGAATCCCCTCCTTTTTGATACATATCCAGCCTGCCGCTGCCGGATACAACAAATTTATAGTTGCCTTTATCGCGGTCGTACACACTCTTGAGATAATTCTTCCAGTTTGAATACTTGTGCAGCTCATCAAATATTATGAGTGGCACAGAATTGTCTTTGCGATGGACTTCTTCATAAAAAAAGGGGCGTTCGATCAGTTTTCGCTTCTCGTCAAGGATATCCCAGTTAAAATAGAGCGAATTATTGAAATCTTCGGTTAGAATCTGTGTGAAAGTGGTCTTGCCTGCCTGCCTCGGCCCGGCAATAAAAACCATTTGCTTATGTGCGGAAAGCCTCTCCCAGATATTTTCGTATAATATCCTTTTCGTTTTCATGTCAGATAATATAAGGCCATAACCTAATATTGTCAAGACAAAATTGGGTTATGCCATAATATTGTCAATTCAAGGTGATTCAAAGAATTTACGCCTTTGGTGCTAAGTCTCAGAATACTTGACCCCGCAAGTCTCATAATAAGCTAACCCGCCAGCCCGCTATCCTGACATTCCGTTGTCCTCTATCTGGCTATCCCGTTGACCTGCCGGGAGGCTGCTCCGGTTCTGATATCCCGCTACCAAGTTATCCCGCCCAAGAGGTAATCACGCCAAGGGCGTGACCCCGCCCTTTGAAAAACTATCCCCCCTGGTCTATAAGATCGTTGTGACCAAAATCCAAAGACAGGAGGGATACATAGATACCGCCTACAGCGACAATGCAAGACATTAAAGCAGTATTGAGCGAGAAAAGTCTTCCAAAAGAAATGAAGTTATGATAGTGTAGTGCACAAATTGATAATATTTCGTGCAGTTGACTTATGAAAAATGTCGTTTTAGGACATAAACGGGAACTGGATACGCTTTTGACACGGGAATTTGTTCCCCGTGAAGGGGTGGAATATGCCCGGAAAAATCTTGAGAACAACCTTATTAAGGTGATTGTGGGGCCAAGGAGGGCAGGGAAATCCGTTTTTGCGTTGCAGATACTCAGTGGGGTTGATTTTGCATACCTTAATTTTGATGATGAGAGGCTGGTAGGGCTTTCAGATTATGATGATATTCTAAAGGCAATCATACAGGTCTATGGTGAGACTCCATATCTGTTCTTTGATGAGATACAAAACCTTGATAAATGGGAGCTTCTTGTTAACAGGCTGCAGCGGAGGGGCTTCAACATTGTCATCACAGGTTCCAATTCAAAACTGTTGAGCCGGGAGCTTTCCACTCATCTGACCGGCAGATATCTCGATTTTCAGGTTCTCCCCTTTTCATTCACCGAATACCTCAAGGCAAGGGATTTCGCCCTGGATCAAAGGATCGATCTCAAAGAAGAGCAGGGAACCCTTCTTAATCACCTGGATGCCTACCTCCTCACCGGCGGATTCCCTGAGGTTGTAGTCAAGGACATTGATCAACAGGGGTATTTGAAGACCTTGTTCGAAGGAGTATTGTTCAAAGATGTTGTGAAGCGTTACAAGATCAGACAGCCCCAGAAGCTCTATGATCTGGGGCTTTATCTCCTCACCAATCACTCCAATGAGTTTTCTTTCACAAAGCTGAAGAACGCACTCGGGTTTAAGAGCGTACACACCGTGGAGAATTATTTCGGTTTTCTAACTGAGGCGTTTTTGCTGTTCGATACTGAAAGATTCTCTTACAAATTGAGGGAGAGCATTAGGAGCCCGCGTAAGGTCTATGGCTATGACACCGGAATGATACATGCTGTAAAATTCAGGACATCTCCTGACAGGGGCAGGTTGATGGAAAACCTGGTTGCCATTGAGCTGCCGCGCAGGAGAGATGATTTTTATTACTACAAGACAAAGAATAACAAAGAGATTGATTTTGCTGTAAAAGAAGGGCTGGAAATAGCCCGGCTCATCCAGGTCTGTTATGAAATGGACCCCCTCTATCTAACAAAAGAACGCGAGATAAGCGCACTGATCAAGGCTGGACGCGAACTGAACTGTGACAATTTGATCATACTGACATGGGATTATGATGGCGAAGAGACTGTGAATGGCAAGAAGATCAGGTTTATTCCACTCTGGCAATGGCTGACATCCAAAAGGGCATAACAGAGCAATTGCAGAAGGGGCGTCAGCCCGAAGCAAAGACAAAAAATAGAAAGATGGCGCATTATGCGAGCCGCTCATAAAGTTCCTTGTTCTTAGACAACACTCGATTCATTGCAGCTTCGAAGTCTGGCTCCGGCCGACCAATGAGATCCTCGATAGATACTGTAAGGAATTGATCCGGCAAAAGACCAAATTTCCCTGCTTTTTCTTTGAGGAGCGCGGCTTTTGAATCTTCAATTTCCACAGTGATTATTGCCATAATTAATCCCTCCAATTATAAGGATACACACAGTATAGCATAATACTGTGTGGCCTTCAAATTGTTCTTCGTGTTGTTCACGGGTTAGAGGCCGCGAAGGGACCCGAACTCCTGTGTGCCTGCGGGATGTTGTTGACGATGTTGAGGCAGTCTCTTGTGTTCTCCTGAGAAGGTGTGAAATTCTGCCCGATCACCACATTAGGCCTGAGGCTGAAGCCGCACCAATGAAATGCCTTAATGATGCCGCTAATCCTATCTATCCTGTCCGAATGCCGGAGGTCACCCTGTTGAAATACGCCCCTGTACGATTTCCCGAACCTACGAGGTAAACTACGCTGTCACTGACGTACCCCAGTTAAACAAAGAACACAGAATGGTTTAACGGGGTAAAAATTTCACCCCGGTTAAATAAAATCAAAATCGGATTTAACTGGGCAGGCGGGGTAAAGAAGTCAAAGGCCAGATGGGATGGGGCTAAGGGCATTTTTTGGTATCAGTCCCCAGGCATCAGCAACAGCAAGGGTATAGAGGGCAATGGTCCCTGAATTTGATACTCAAAACCTATCATTCGGGTGGAGAATTTGACCTCTGATATCCATAGCCTGTTCCTGTAGAACGCAAGAGCGCGGGGACCGAAAAGTGAATTAATTCCTATGGCCGGCCTCAGATCTGCTTGTCCAATCCGGGCATCAATAGCTCCACCATCAATGGCATCCTGAGTAGAGCGCCATATCAGGACACGATTTAGATTATTATCACAAATGAAAAGATGGCCATCTGCAACACAGGCAGTTGGAAAACCTATGGGTGTACCATCTATAAGCCACCATTCTTTCAGAGGAGTGCTCGAACCTGAAAGCCCATCCACTGCATAGACATACACCCTTGCATCATTTACGCCAGTATATTTAGACACGGCCAGGTAAGTCCCATCACTGGAGAGTGTTCCAATTTCCGGTATGTCAAAAGAGAAAAGCAGAGGTGAGGTTGATTCAGGCAAGGCGGCCCAGACATATAGCTTGCCGGCACCTTTGTCCGCTATATAGAGGTATTTGTCATCCAGGGCAACGCCACTTAAATCCTGGAATTCGATAGAACCAATTTGTCCATTAAAAGTAATGTCAGGGGGATTTCCACTTGTAGGAAGGGTGGTCCATATCTGAACGATTGCCTCTCCTGCCAAGACAAAGGTGTTACGGTATAAGGCATTATCCCACGGGCATAATTCGAGATCATAAACAACGTCCGGGTATGTTCCACTCTTAGTTGGGATGGATTTCCATACATAGAGCTTCCCGTCGAAATCTGAACTTGCAAAAAGGCTTGTCCCGTTTGTTGCAGGAACGAGATTTTGCATTATATAACGTGTCTCCAGGGTGTTTATGTCTATATTAGACGCACCGATAGCAAAGTCCGGGCACTGATTGGAAGACGTTGGCAGTGAATTAAACGCCACAATCTTATTTGCATTGAAAAGGGATATGAAGAGCTTCCCTGAGGACGTAACAACAAGGCTAGAACCATCACCATCCTTAAAGCCGTAACCGTCTTCATCGCATGTCCATGTAAAATCCGTGCCTACTTCTTTTCCCACATACAGATCCGGTTCTCTCACTTCTGTAGGGACTGAGTTCCAAATAGATATTCCCGGCGAAGTCACCGCAATAAATTTACCGTCACTTGCTTTCACGCCACCCCACATAAGTTGGCGATCATCAGGCGGGCTGGCCATAGCAAAATTGTAAGGTGCATTATCGATTGTCGGAAAGGAGTTCCAAAAGAAGTTTGATTCTGAGTCTATTGGATTGTGATCTCCAATCATAAGGTAAGTCTCCCCATCTGTCCCTATAGTCCTCGGTGTTCCAAAGCGATCTGTGCCATCATCCGGATTTTTGCCTCTCAGATATAAATCGGCGGGCTGATTACTCCTGGTTGGAAAACTATTCCAGATAAGAACGGAGCTGGGCGTATTTGCTGTGCTTGTAACTATAAGCTTTGTTCCATTTGTCCATACAGCCCAAGGCCATGTTATTCTTTCTTTGATATTTGCCTCATTATTGAAATCAATATATAGATCGGCAGGTTGAGCATTTGATGTCGGGAAGGTATTCCAGATAAGAATCCTATCGTTGTTTGTGTCAGCAACAACTACTTTTCCACTGGCAGTTGAAACTCCAACAGGCCAGTTCATGCGATTAAGATCTGTGCCCGGATTGTTTGTGGTAAGATTATCCTGACCCAGCACAAGACCAGGTGAAGCATTTCTCTCCGGGAGAGTGTTCCATATGAGGACCCTATTATTGAAGGTATCTGCAAGAAGAAGCCTGGTTCCGTCAGTAGCTATACCCATTGGGTGATTGAAAAGAAGACCGTCATTCGGTTTATTCAGATAACCTGAATTGTTAAAGTCTATACCACTTAAGAGGATATCTGCGTCCTGCCCGGTTGTAAACCATCCACGGGCTGAAGTTAAAGATGAGACGTCATCAGGGCTTCGTGATTTTTCGGAGGTCACAGGTACAGGATTGGAGGCATAAGACCGGGTCGCAGTAACTATATCGCCTTCTTCGTCTTGAATATGAAATGTATAAGTCCCATCTGAAATCGGATCGGACCTAAACGTACTGTTAAAATAAGAGGCAGGCTCATAAAACCTGCAATCAACCAGACTCAAATCATAGCCGGCCGAATCAGATCCCGTTACCCTGCAGGTCGTCTGCCCGGTCCGGGGCCGGTCGACCGTGCCTGCAATCAAGAGACCCCCACCAAAAATGACCCCACAGCCGACAATCAGCAATATCGACACATAAACCGAAAAACTGCATTTACTCATGGCAAAACCTCCCTTGGTCAGGGTTAATATCACATTCTTAAATAGTAGGAAATTCCAGTTTGCTTCAGCAGCTTTATATCAATTCTCTTTAGAACTGTCCCGTTTTAGTTCCACTTACCAAGTCAATGTACCAAAGTCAGCACGTCCTTCAGCAATTTCAATCCTGCAATTATAGATTACGGTCTCATCAACCACCCCATTTCTCATGTGGAATAGAGGGCTGAAATAGATCGCGGACGTCTCATATTGCCCCTGTCAAGAAAAAGCAGATAGCGATAAATTGTAGTAAATTCAAGCTGTAGATTCAGTTCTAAATAAGCAGAAGTAGCAACGAGAGAGAACTTAAAGACCCGTGGCTTTCCGTCTCCCGATCACTCGGAACTCGGCTTTGGCTATTTCAGGTTAATCAAGGAATTTGAGGCGCATTTGTCGTACCTCCCATCTGGGGATAATCAGGCCATCTGGGGATAATCAGGTTTGCGAAGTGAACCGATTTCGATGGGAAAATCTTCTCGAAATCTAATAGGTACGTCGTCCTATGTCAAGGAAAATTGGCAGATGTTAACCGGGTGCAAAGGTTCAAACTGTGCGGTTAGATAATCAGGAAGATTTTCAACAAGAACTATTTGTTCACCGCAAAGCCAAAATTCGCAGAGGGTTACATTTTTTTGTTTCACTGAAGACGAGATCTCCGTTGCACTTTGACCGGCTTATCCGGGTTAGTTTTTAACTGGGGGGATAGGGGTGTTTCTGCCTGAGTCCTCTGAGAAAGATCATTCTAAGATCATTGGATACCGAGGGAGAAGCAGAGGAAATCATCGAATCCTGCTCTTGACAAAGGTACTACTATGCAGTACCATATGACCATGAACACCAAGCAACGTAAAACGCTGGCCACCATATTTAGGAAACCGATACCAACCAGCCGGCCTCGAATGGCGGGCAGTCGCTTCTCTCATCAGGGCGCTTGGTGGCGAGATTCGGTACGGGGACGGGTCAAGAGTACGCGTTGATTTGAAAGGTGAATCGGTCAATTTGCACAGCCCCCATCCACACAAGGAGCTAAAACGATACGCTGTTAGGCTTGTCAGAGAATTATTGATTAGAACAGGAGACATGCCATGAATATAATTACCTATAAGGGATATATCGCGAGGATTGAACCTGATCTCGATGACGGTATTCTTGTGGGCAGGGTCATAAATACGCGCGACATCATCGGATTTCACGGGGAAACGATTGCTCAAACAGTAGAGAGTTTTCATGCCGCAATGGATGAATACCTTGAAGACTGCCGACAAAGAGGGATAGATCCGAATAAGCCATACTCCGGCAAGTTCAACCTCCGTCTTCCACCGGAACTTCACAGCGAGATTGCGTCTGCAGCGGCCAAGTCCGGCAAGAGCCTTAACCGATGGGTAATCGACAAACTTGAGCAGGCTTCTCATGCTGTTTAAGAGGCATTGGCTTCGAGTAGTGATTCGCCTTCGGTGAAAAGGAGGTCCCGGTACCTCTTCAAGCCACCATGAAAGCTGCTCGTGCAGCAAGGGTAGCAGGCATAGTCATATCGGCCACCCCTGGGCAATGGGGGACATAGCTATTTAACTGCGTTATTTGCCTCAATCTCCAGCGCATCCTGATTCCCTCACATTGTTCACATCCTATGGCTGGTTTAAGGGCCAGGTGTCACCCTGGTGAAATAGGCTACGCTGTCACTGACGTGAATTTCACGGGGTAAAAAAGTCAGAGATCAGATGGGATGGGGCTAAGGGCATTTTTTGGTATCAGTCCCCAAACAGCAGCAACAGCAGCCAGGGCATGGCCTTTCCACCTGCGTTTACAACGGCATCATCGGAATCATTTCCTGGTGTTGGATCCTGCGGGCTTGATGCGGTCCTTGTGGCGGTGTTGGTAAATCTCCCTGCTTGATCAACTCTTGCCGTAATATGAAGCACGTCAAAATATCCGTTTGCAAGATCGCCCACGTCCCATATCCCCGTCGCCGGTGCATAGTAGCCTTCTGAGTCATCACCAACATATGCCAGCCCGGCAGGTAGTTGATCAGTCACTTGAACGCCCGTAGCGTCATCCGGGCCATTGTTGGATACAGTGATAGTGAAAACCACATCCTCACCCACATCCGGCCTTAAATTGCTCACCGATTTCTGAACAGAAATATCTGCTCCAGGGGTATTAAATAGCTCATCCACGCCGTAGGCGCTTCCTTCGCTGTTCGTCGCTTTGACCCTGAAATGATAGGTTGTGCCAGGGATCAGCTCCGGAGCCTCTGCACTTACCGACTGATCGCTTGTGCCACTAACCGGACTTTGAGTCGCCGTAATGGCGCTGCCATAACTGGTGTCCGTGCCCCATTCAAAACCTACCGTTGTCTCGACACCATTAGGATTGACCGTTCCGTTAAGGATAGCTGATGTCGATGACACCGAGGTAGCTGGGTCTGTCGTGACTGTCGGCAGCGGATGATAAGAAGCCCCTTTTTTGAGGTCAAACTATGAATGTGTTCGATGTGACCGTGTAATTCAAGATCGTCAAATTATATCGCTTCCTTGCTTCGTAAAGCCACTGGAGCCAACGACGACGATCTTTCGAGAATTTGAACAAAAATTCTCGTTTATGACACCGATGGGTGATGTGCCATATTTGTCCGGGTATATAATGTCGTTGGGCTCTAGCCATTACGTCATTTGCCTATATTGCCCATTTCACCCCCAAAAAAAGCGATATAGGCCCAAATACAGGAGGTGTTGCGGGCATATTCCACTTGATATCAAGAAGTTAACTTGGTCCGACCGATTCGAGACGACAGGTCTTGCAATACGACATTTTATCTGCACATCATTGAATAATCTATTCAAGATGTCGCATTGCAAGACCTGACCCT
>JAYEIR010000250.1:0-1718 GCA_034660135.1 Thermodesulfobacteriota bacterium | reverse complement strand
TCAAGTCTGCCCTTTTCATGCATTATGCCAGTTTTTACGGCCTCTGAAAGTACGTTTGTATCAATGAGATATTTCATCACCTAACTCGACTTTTCTTCCGGAAGACAGGTCTCGAAGCCCGTTGAAATCCCTGTCAGAAATCTCGATCCCTTCATCCTTAACCTTTCGCCGAAATTCCGAAATGGCACTCCAAAATCCCGTATATTTGCGGCTGAGCCGTTCATATTCTTGAATCGACAGCAATACTGCAACCGGTTTTCCTCGTCTGGTCAATTCAACATATGGCCCCTTTTCGACATAATGAATAATGGAGGGAAGTCTGTTTTTTGCTTCAGCTATGGAAAATTGCTTTTGCATTATTACCACCTCCTTGACACGTTATATTTCTATCTTTATAGCCATAATCAAGAAAATAAATAAGTGATAAGGGGACCAATGGGGGACGCAGGTGCTTTATTGATGGATTCGTTACGCAATAAGGTGTCCTGGTACATAACGGCAATCTCTTTTGCCACCCGATCTATATGGAAAACAGCATTGAATCGTTCCACTGCCGCATGCGCCATGCGTCTTCGCAGGTCTGGGCTTTTGGCCAGGACCAGGAGCGCATGTGCCAGATCCTCAGGATCACCGGGTTGAACGAGAAGGCCTGTCTGTTTGTCTTGTACAACCCAGCCCATACCTGAGCCTGCCACATTGCCTGCTACAACGGGTTTTGCATATCGCATGGCTTCCAGAATAACCAGACCGAAGGCCTCTGTTCGTTCTATGGACGGCAGGCATAGGCAGTCACACGTTGCGAGCAGGGCCTGGAGCTTTGACTCAGGCATAAATCCCCGGAGGGTAACCCGGTCACCCAGTCCGAGTTTTGCAACCATGTGCTTCAGATATTTTTCGCGCTCGCCCTGTCCGATAATAAGGACATGCATATCCGGCATATGAGCTGCGGCCCGTATCAGGACCTCATGCCCTTTGTAATATGTAAGCCTGCCTATTGAGAGTATTCTTGTCTTGCCCCGGCGCCATACCTGTTTTGCCCAATTGTTCAGGTTGCTGTCGGGGGCCTTGAGTCGGGATGCATCAAGTCCAAGAGGCACGACCCCGCATTTGTCATGCCACGCTGAAAGTGGTGAACTTGTTGCAAGATAGGGCGGTGATGTGGCCACTATTAGTGCGGCCTTTTTCAAAAGATACTGCTCAAAAGGCCTGTAGAGCCTGTAAGCAATGCCTATCCGGCGATCAATATCTGAAAAAACAACATCGGAATGCCAGTGTATGACCCATGGGATATGTCTTGCACATGGAAGCACCTCTGCCCAGAAAACAGAGGTATTGGGCATGTGCATGTGCAGAATATCCGGTTTATATGTCCTGATGACCTGGTTCAGGGCCAGGGGAAATTCAGGACTTACCGGTGCGTATAGAAGATTCCCATAGGTCGGGACGCGAAAAATAGTGGGTATCTTGTTGTTCTCATGGGTCCTCCTCCTGCCGAACTGATGATCATGGACGATAGCGGCCGTGTCCACCCCTTGAGTCTGTAATGCCGGGAGCAAATCACGCATAAAATTCTCGATGCCCCCGGCAAATGGGGCGTAAAATTTTCCTATGTGGAGGACACGCATAGTAAACAGATTACAGACCGCGTAAATTTCTCCGGAAATGTGCCAATTTTTTGGACAATGTCGATTGCCGGCAAGAGTTGTTATTAGCTGTTA
>JAYEIR010000249.1:0-1742 GCA_034660135.1 Thermodesulfobacteriota bacterium | reverse complement strand
TCATATTTCTGAACCCTCGAGTTTTTTATTGAGGAACCTGACCTGGTGCATCAACTTGTCGTCTGTTTTCATCCTACGCTCTACAATCTCCGAGGCATAGACCACCGTAGAATGGCTCCGGTCTATTGTCCTGGCAATGCTTTCGAGACTTTCGTCCGTATGCCGGCGGCACAGGTATGCATAGATGTTTCGGGGATATGCATAGACCTTTTTTCTTGATCTGGTCCGTAACATGTCAGGGTCTATCTTGTAATACCGAGACACAAGCTTTTTTATATCTTCCGTGGTGATACGGCAATCCCCGGGGACAAGATCCCTGACCACTTCTTTGGCCAGGTCAAGATCAATTTTTACGTTCATAAGTTCGGACTTTGCTTTCAAACACTTGAGCGCGCTTTCCATCTTGCGGATGTCCCTTTTGAGGCGGCCTGCAAGGAAATCGCTGATTTCTTCGGAAATCACGAGGTCAAGCTCTGAGGCCTTTCTTGCCAGGATCTTGAGCCGTGTATCATAATCAGGTTTATTGATAGTGGTGACCAGGCCTGAAGTCAGACGGGATGACAGCTCTTTGGACATATTGGAGATATCCTTTGGAGCAAGCGAACTCGTGAACAGGATCTTCTTGTGGTCATTGACCAGGGCATCCAGTGTATATCCTAATTCAAGCTGGATCTTTTCTTTGCCGCTTAAGAAATGGATTTCCTCTAAGATAAGGACATCGCATGACCGGCGGTACCTGGTCTTAAATTCTTCAATTCGATTGGTCTTCAGAGAGGAGATCATCTCATTTGCAAAGTCCTCTGCCGTGATATAATAGACTCGACTTTGCGGATTCTCTTCACAAATGGCATGGCCCACCGCCTGGGAGAGATGAGTCTTGCCCAGGCCTGTATTTGCAAGCATAAGGAGTGTCTGGTAATTCCAGGTGTCGCCATTGGCTAAGGCCTTTGATGCCGAGTAGGCGAACTCATTGGATCGTCCCACAATAAACCGGTCAAAGATGAAGTCGTTGTTAAGGCATAGCTTGGCAGGCCTTCGAGTTGTCGGCACATTGGGAAGGAACAGTTGCTCTGGCTGGAAACCAGGATCAATACCTGATGCATGTTTTTTGGGGGTCTGAACCTTCAGGACAAGATCCGTATAACCTGAACCAGATTCATGAAGCTTATCCCTGATCAGATTTAGATAGTTCTCCATGATCCACTTACGCGAAAACTTATTGGCACACCCCAGGACGATGGTCTTGTCTTTCTCATCCAACAAGGTGAGGGGATCAATCCATAATGAAAAGCTGTTTTTTGGAAGTTCGGACCTGATCTGATTTTTGATTTTGTTCCAGATGGCAGTCATTAAAGCATTTCCAATCCATGGCAGGTGCCTACTCAGACTCTGAGGGTGGGCACAAATTACAAGACAAGAGGTCGAATAGAGGCTAAAGGATACTCTGTGATTTCATACTTGAATACAGATAAAAGAGTCAACAGCAGAAATAGGGAAAAAACACCTATCAAGAGGTATCTTTTTGACATAGGGTAAGGTATATTCTTTATTACACAAATTTTCGGGGCCTGATAACTTGCCGAAACAAGAGTCAAATGCGCAAGACAAATATGGCAGCAAATCCTGAGGGTTAATGCCAAACAGTTCTTTGTGGAAGGAATTTTCCACAATGCGGATCTTCTGATTTCTTTATTTATTGGAGTTTTTCTGCGGTTTTCATTTTTTTTAGTCCGAATTTCGAT
>JAYEIR010000248.1:0-1746 GCA_034660135.1 Thermodesulfobacteriota bacterium | reverse complement strand
TGACATCCACAACATCAGCCTCAGATTCCTCAAATTCCCGAAAGCATCTTTTGCAGGTTTTCATGTCTGAACCCAGCATATGAAATGTGGTCCGATCAATGATCATAACTAAATTCTCAATCTCTTCCTGACTGGTTTTATGACTACGCAACCAGCCATTATCAACCCATTGATTCAAGCTCATTTTCATTTCCTATGATAAAGATCTTGGGCGCTTCAAGTACCTGGGTTATGAAGTGTTCCCTGTTTGTTTTTCGTTTGACAAATTCATTTACACTTAAAATATAAGGGTTGATTTCTCTGCCAATTTGCTCGGGCATTCCTGATAACATACCGGTTAATTTCCTCAACCCCAGTTTTCCAATGACCATTAAATCCACATCGCTTCCGGCCGTTTCCTCATGAAGGGCAATAGATCCGAATACAAAAGCTATGCTGATGTCGGGATCCTGTCTTAATGCATTTTTTAGAATATCCACTAAACCGATTGTCTTCAGGACAAGACTCCGAATATCAGGATAAAGTGGGTGCTCCTTGTTGGCCCGATAGTAAAGGCGGTTCCCATCTTTTCGTTTTTTTACCAGGTCCAGGCGCAACAGTTTTTTCAGTTCTGTCTGTATCGTCCCTATGGCATATCCCGAACGCCTTTCAATCTCACGCATGTGCAACTCTTCGGCACTTGTTCCGAAGAGCAGACGAAATATCTCCGCCCGAATCTTAGATGATAATATTTCCGCTAAAACATTCATAATGTATGCCTATATCATACAATTGTATGGTTATGCAATACAATTGGATTGCAGATCTCCACGAAATACTCGATAAAAAGAAATAATGCTCTCAATTAGGCATGCTCGCGAAGAATCCTGAGTTTTTGAGGCGATTGATGAGTGAACAATTCCTGCTTGCCCTGCGCCGTGCTCAAATCAGCCAGATACCAACTGGTAATGGTAGAAATTGTGGATGGTTCCACAGAGAAGTGTTGCAATATCATCATAATAGTTTCTTTCCGTTTATTTACTTCCTGATCCGATTCTTAAAAGATCACAAATTCCCCTTTCCCAAATCTGCAATCCAGCGCGAAAATTGATGGGGAGTAAGCAAATCAAAGGTGTAATGCTGCTTTGCATCTGCCCGATATTGACTTTCAAAATCCACCAGGTTCAACGTGCTCAATTTCTTGTTTACTCTTTCGAAGTGCGCCTTTGCGTATTCCTCTTTTGCAGGCGTTGCTTCATCCTGCTCCTCATCCGATTTGATCTCCACCACCTTGATCAGGTTTTCTATACCGTCGTCCTGGAGTTTTTTCAGTTTTTCAAGACGCTCCGGGTTCCCTCCACCGTCAAGCCTTGAAATGTACTCATCAAGATCGATCTTTATGAAAAAATCAGGGTTAAAGCTCTGTCTGACCCTGTCTTTCCCGCCCTTCCAGTATTCATAAGCAATGCTGTAGAAATTTTTGTCCGGGGATTTAATCCAGGAATCCAGATAATCAGAATTGTCTATCAATTGAAAAACGAACTCTTTTTCCGGCGAATGGGAAACCAGGACAATGTTTTGAGGGCTTTTCAGTTTTGATGTATTCACCACATAGGGCGGCTTTGTGTCTCCCTTTACAAACGTTCGGATAATTTCGTCCCTCCTCTCCACAAAATCTTCAGGTTTAAAGAGGGAAAGTTGTGGCCCGTCGTCCCGGCGTTTCCTCAACTCATCGATGTAGTCCAGTATAAATTGATTTGCCTCACC
>JAYEIR010000247.1:0-9167 GCA_034660135.1 Thermodesulfobacteriota bacterium | reverse complement strand
GCATAGTTGTGGAAGTTATTTCGTCCACGTTCCTTAGCCCTTTATGACACCAATAGGCCGTAGCCTGGCAACTTTATTGGCCAGGCCGGCTTTGTGGACTACTTCTACTACCTGTGATATGTCCTTATAGGCCTCCGGTATTTCCTCATTGAGTGTTCTTTTGCCTCTGGATTGGACGAAGATCCCTTTATCTTCTAATTCCCGGCTGATTGATCGGCCTTTTGCCTTTTTGGTAGCTTGAGTCCGGCTTAATACCCGGCCTGCACCGTGGCAGGTTGAGCTGAAACTCTGATTCATCGCCCCTTCGGCCCCGGCAAGCACATAAGAATAAGTGCCCATATCACCTGGAATCAGGACTGGTTGACCCACGCTGCGGTAGATTTCGGGTACAAGGGGATGACCGGGAGGCAAGGCACGGGTCGCTCCTTTTCTGTGAACGCAAACCATGATCCGGTGCCCGTCCACAGTGTGCAGTTCTTTCTTGGCAATGTTATGACAGACGTCGTAAACCAACTTCATGCCAAGTTCCTCAGGTCTGATTGAAAGGGCCTTGATCAGGGTCTCCCGGGTCCAATGCATGAGGATCTGACGGTTGGCCCACGCGTAATTGGCAGCACATGCCATAGCCGCCAAGTATCGCCTGCCTCGATCCGATTTGAGAGTTGCACATGCTAATTGCCTGTCAGGTAGTTCAAAGGGTTCTTTTACAGTTTGCTTGATCATCTCCTTGAGAAAGTCATCGCAAATTTGATGACCAAAACCCCTGGAGCCGGAGTGGATAAGAATTGTGACCTGGCCCTCGAAGAGATTATAGGCCTTGGCTTTTTCCTGGTCATAGATTTGATCAACCACTTGGACTTCGAGAAAATGATTGCCTGATCCGAGGGTCCCTAACTGATCTTGTCCCCGTTTGATGGCTCGTTCACTCAATACAGAAGGGTCCGCCCCTTGCATCGCACCGTGGTCCTCGGTTCTTTGAAGGTCTTCAGGGTCGCCCAATCCGTTTTTGACGGCCCATGCGGCCCCTTGAACGGCTACTTTGGCCTCTTCCTTTTTTGACAGATGGATAGTCCCTGTAGAGCCTACGCCGCTCGGGATGTTTCTGTACAGGGCCGATACCAGATCTTTTATCAATGGCCGGATTTCATGGGCCTTTAGCTGCGTTGTCATTAGCCGGCATCCGCAGTTAATATCATAACCTACACCCCCCGGAGAAATAATGCCTTCATCCAAGTCAAAGGCAGCAACACCTCCAATGGGGAAACCGTATCCCCGGTGTATGTCAGGCATTGCAAGGGAGTGGCCTATGATACCGGGGAGAGTGGCGACATTGGCTACCTGGGTGAGGCTCTGGTCTTCCTGAACACCTTTGATCAGTTCAGGGCTGGAAAAAATCAGTCCGGGCACACGCATTGGCCCGGTTTTTGGAATCAGCCACCGGTAATTATCTATTTTTTGTAGTTCTGTGTGCATGTCGAGACCCCCTCGATACTGATGCTTTTCTTATAAAAAGGTGAGAAAAATTTAGGTTCTTTTCTGATATTCTTTGCTGAACTCGTAAAAAGTCAGACAGCACCCGTTATCGTCATTCCCGCTTTCGCGGGAGTGACGACCTTGGAGACTTTTTACGAGACCATCATGTTTCACAAATCAAAAATGATCCTGGCCTCCCAGTGGTCAGCCTTTTCCATCACTTCGATCTGGTGGTAGGTGACCGCTTTGATCTCGCAGAGTATCTCATGCAGATTCTGGTCAAAAGAGACGGTTTCCAGGGTTGCAGTAATATGGTGTGGGGAAATTGCATCGATTCCAACTTTAGTGACGATTTGTTTTTCCCCTTCGAAAATATACAGTATTTCCCCTAACCAGCGGATCATAAGGTCGGCAAGATCTTCGCCACTGACTGAAAGCCTGATAGTGTTGGGCCCTTTGTAAGATCTAACTCCGACAATGATGTGCATCATTGATATGGCGGCTTGCTCAAAGAGGTCCTTGAGATTTGCGCCGTGTACCATGACGCCTAAATCCGCAGTATGGTCTATAAGTCTATAAGTTGGCTTGTTGGGATCCATAAAAAAATATTAGCGCCTGTTATACGAATTGTCAAAATTTCGTTTAGCAAAATGTAAGGCAAATTCGTTTTAAGTGCCAAGATTAAAATTATAGTAAATGCTCAAGGAAGGAGAACTATGAAGTGTGTCTTTTGTGGAGAAAAAATTGACGTAGGTGTTGGGGATAAGGTAGGAAGAAACGATACCTGTCCACGTTGCAACAGGGATCTTCGCTGCTGCAAACAATGTAAGTTTTATGCCACTGATGCATACAATGAATGCAGGGAGGTATCCGCTGAAAGGATCACCGACAAAGAAAGATCGAATTTTTGTGACTATTTTGTCCCGAACGGGTCAAACCGAAAAAAGGTCAACAGGACACTCGATGCAAGAAAGGCCCTGGATGCCCTTTTTGTGAAATAAGGCATGACAAAAATAAACTGCAAAAAATATCAACCTTAACTGATCTGCGTACTACTAAAGCTATTCCGGCCCTTATGTCTACAGGAAGCAAATGCATCTCACCTGCGGTTCCCTGGACAGTCAAGTATGAAGCCTTTTATGCACTCCATCAGTGAAAGAATATCTGCTGAATTGGCCCGGTTTAGAAAAATGACAAAACAGAAAGGTTCTTTCCTGGCGGTTTCTATGTATCCGACCCGTGTCCGAACCCCCCTAAGCGTACCGGTCTTGTAAAGCACCTCGCCAGAGCTTTTTAGTAGATGGCGATAAGGTCTAAATGCCCTTAGGATTACCAACATGTCCAGGGCTGAAACACGGTTTTTTCTTGAGATCCCGGACCCTTCGACAAATTCGATGTCTTTCAGGCCAAGCTCCTCACTGGCATAAGCTGAAACGACCTTCACTCCTTTGGCCAATGTTCCGGGTGGACCGTATACATATGCCCCTAAGGCAATAAGAATCTGATTTGCCATAAAATTGTTTGAGAATCCCATCATTTTTTCTATGGCTTGTTCCAGCGTAAACCTGGATAAGTAAGTATGAATGAGCCTGTCCCCAGGTTTCACCGTCCTTAGGTGAATCGTGCCCTGGCTTACCACATCCCTTTCCTTCAAAAAATGCAAAAGCAATTTGCCCGCATAACGTGCTGTCTCCTCATGGTCATGTGAAAACGTATAGCGGCCCTGTCTTAATCCTAAGACTCGAATTTTTTGACTAACATATGGGATCATGGGTGTGTGAGATTCAGCTGAGATTATCTGCCCCTGTTTGTCGCGATCAAAAAAAATGGTGTTGAAATTGGCGCACAAGGCACCTGCAGGGGCATCGTAAGGGTTGGTAGAGTTCCCACGGCCAGGGATTCTTATATTCCTGGAGAAATAGGTATCATCAAGGATCAGGGCCTTAAAATTCCTAATCTCTTTTGCCAGTGCATCCGCTATTTCCTGCCAGACCTCAGAGATCAGTAAAGGGTCTCCGTAGGATTTGACCACGAGGTTCTGGTCAGTATCCATGTAAAATTCTGTCCTGAATCTGAAAGAGTTTCCAAGGTGATGGATCGCGGCAAGTGCTGTAAGGAGCTTAAGGGTTGAGGCTGGGATACATTTTATTGTTTCATTTTTCCTGTAAAGAATCTGACCATCGGGATCCGCAACCAGGATGGCATCTTTAGAGGAAATGCTATTCAGACAAGAAACATCCTGGAGGCTATGTGAAAATACCGGCCGTGGCAACGAGACAGAATTCAAAATAATATAGAATCCGGCTATTAGTCCTATTCTTATAATGCCGGCAAGTGAACTTCTTCGAAGTAGGTATGTCTTTCGGCTTGGAGTCCGAGGCTCTTTCATATTGACTTCACTTGGCCCCGTAATTTTAGAAGTAACCTATTCATCAGCAGGAGAAATACCTTTGGTGAGGACTTCATCCAGGCAGTTCTTTAATATCTCAATCTTGTCGGCGTCTGATTTTCTCCTGTCAACAAAGAGGTGATATTGTCCCCTTACCTTGCACATTCCTCCTTTGAGTTTCAGCCCTGCTGCTTCGAGGCGGTCGTAATGGATATGGATTCCCCTTTCCAGGGCATTTTCTTCAAGTTCAGATAACCGGATCGTCATTGTGCGCCCTCATCCACCAACCTGGCACCTTCAGGAACAACAAACTGGAAAAAGCCCTTTTCAAACTTGTCTTTAACAATCAGGTCTTCAAGCCTGAACCGGGTTATAGTGCCAAACTGGTTGCAGATATCCACAACACGGACATCATAATCCTTTGTCAGGGTGATGTTAATGTGGTCAATCTCTTGCCAGGGAGTATTTGGAGTGAGTTGGATCTGATATCCTTCTTTATCGGGATCAGAAACCATTGCGACAGCAAAATTCTCCTCCACCTGTGCAAATCCGCTGAATATCTCGCTCAGGATACTCAGCCCCCTTCCAAATTTTTTGGTGGAATAGCGATAAACGCTGTTTTTGTGTGGAATGTACCACCAGATCTTGTCCTCATTAGCGATAATGGTCTCTAATTCCGGTGTCTGCTGATCCATTCTCAGCCAATGGGGGGGGCTGAAGTAGATTTGACCTGTGGCCATATCCCCCCTGGCCTGGTCGCCCAACATGCTCATGGACTTGGTGATCACTTCTCTGGTATAGCTTGTGGCGAGCCCAGGCAGATGATGATACTTCTTGTTTACGCCTTCAAGGACACTATCTAAATCACTGCCAAATGCCTGGCTTGGCACTATCAACAACAGAAAAGGAAGAACAATCAATAACCTTATCATAAAGATCTTTCCCTCCCATAGACCTCTCGTGGCCGGACACCGTCTGAAGGCCCTACGATACCTTCTTTTTCCATGAGTTCGATCATTCTCGCTGCCCTGTTGTAGCCAACCCTTAGTTTGCGTTGCAACATGGAAATAGAGGCCTGTCTTGTCTTAAAGACAAACTCCACGGCCTCCTCGTATCTTTCGTCTAATTCCATATCGTCATCTTCCGGTTTCTCCTTTCGTGCCATCTCGGTCAGGATAGTGTCGTCATAATCCGGTTCCCTCTGGCTCCTGAGAAAGTCAGTGACCCGCTTCACCTCCTCTTCGGATACAAATGCACCGTGAATTCTGGTCATGCGTCCTACCCCCGGAGGCATGAAAAGCATGTCACCGTCACCGAGGAGATGTTCTGCGCCATTCGTGTCCAGAATTGTCCTGGAATCCACCTTTGAAGAAACCTGAAAAGATATTCTGGTGGGGAAATTGGCCTTGATAATCCCGGTAAGGACGTTAACAGAAGGTCGTTGTGTCGCAATAATAAGGTGGATACCTGCAGCGCGTGCCATTTGAGCGAGCCTGGTTATTGCCTCTTCAACCTCTTTGGAAGCGGCCATCATAAGATCAGCCAACTCGTCAATAATGAGCACAACATAGGGAATGATCTTGTCTGTCCCACGGGATGTATCTTCCTGATCTTTTTTCGCCTCCTTGACTATTTTCCGATTGTAGGTCTCAATATTTCTAACACCCCTGTCTGACAGGAGCATATAACGCCTCTCCATTTCTTCCACTGCCCATCTCAATGCCTTTGTGGCATCTTTCGGCGAAGTCACAACCGGATGAAGCAGGTGTGGGATATCGTGGTATATGGAAAGCTCAATCCTTTTGGGGTCAACCATCAGAAACCGGACTATGTCAGGGGACACCTTAAACAGGATGCTGTTAATCATCGTGTTTATCGAAACACTTTTCCCGGTCCCGGTGGCCCCAGCCACCAGTAGGTGAGGCATCTTGGTCAGATCCGTAATCACAGGTGCACCTGTGATGTCTTTGCCGAGGGCGATGGGCAATTTGTACCTGGTTTCTCTGTAGGCCTGGCTTGAAAGGATTTCCTTCATAAATACCATTTCTCTCTGGTTATTCGGGATCTCAATACCCATGGCGGCTTTTCCGGGCAGGTTGGGCACAATCCGTATGCTGGGGGACCTGAGAGCCATGGCAAGGTCATCTGATAACCCGGCGACTTTGCTGATTTTTATTCCAGGGGCAGGTTTGTATTCATACATGGTAATCACCGGACCCGGAAGTATCTCTGTTACTACCCCTTCAACGCCAAAATCCGCCAATTTTTTCATAACACGCTGGGCGTTTATCTCCAGGCTCTCCCGATGAATGGCTATGTCTTTTCTATCAGGAGGTTCATTGAGCAGTTCCAAGGAAGGCAGGGTGAATTCGCCGGCCACATTCATGAACGGGAAGACTTCTTGCTCAGGCCTTTTCACCTGTTTCGTTGCCGGGTTAACGATGGTAACCTTCGGCTTTGACCTGATTTTGTCGCGGGCCACCATTGTCTTACGTGCCCTTTTCCTGCGCTCCCTTTTTTTAACCAACAAGTTCCTGACGGTTTTCAACAAACCCAGAACCCACAGGCCCAATTTGGAAAAGATCCAGCCCAATGAGAGATGGGTTACCAGCATGAGGGAGATGACAAAAATCGTTACAAGAAAGATATAAGCGCCAAAGATGTTGAGAAGATCCTTTGTCATGTTGGAGACATAAAGCCCGACAAGACCTCCGGCAATTATACCTCCACCCCTGAAACCAACTGCTTCCTGAAACTGCAGGTTCAAAATACCGCAAAAGGAAACAACCAGAAAAAGCACGGCAGACAACGTCTTGATTGGGAATGCAACGGGACAGGCCTGGAATGAAAGCAAGGCCATCCCGAAAAAGATGATTACAACCCAGAAGGAAGAAAAACCGAGGAGAAGAAACATGCTACCAGCGAGGTGTGCGCCCACGGTACCGAATAGGTTGTGGGCCTTGCCCAATTGACCTGTCACATTCCAAAAGAGCTGGTCAGCAGGGTGATAGGACAAAAGGCTTCCACCTAAGATGACGGCCACAAGCAGGCAAATAAGCCCTCTTATGTCTTTTCTGACTGGATGTGCCTGTGTATCTGTCTTGGCCTTGACATCTGATCTGCGGGTCAAGTTTTATGCCCCCCTTGTAGTTGACTGTTGATGGTCTCGTAAAAAGCCGTCAATATCTGTTACTATTCTTTCAACACCGTGTATACACTTGCCTTTATCTTACACCGGGATAATGATCGGCAGAATCAGTGGACTCCTCTCAATAACCCGATAAAAAAACCTCTTCAATTGCCGGTGGATATCTGATTTTACTTCTGTCCACTCAGGAGGGGTAGTCTCTTCAGCTTCGCCAAGAATTTCCAGCACAATGCTTTTTGCATTTTCAAGGATGGCCTGCCCCTTCTCCTCAAGCACAAATCCACGTGAGATGATGTCCGGGCCGTAAACAGTATCTCCTGTCTGTTCGTCTATGGCCAGGAGGACGACAACCATGCCGTCTCCACTAAGTCGTCTTCGATCCCTCAAGACCATTGCCTCGACATCTCCGACGCCTTTTCCGTCTACAAAGACATGGCCGGTATGAACCGGGGCATCAAATCGTACCTTGTCATTCTCAAAACAGATCACGTTTCCGTTTTCTGCAAGACAGATATTATCCTCTGGAATGCCCATTTGCAAAGCTAATTGTGCATGCTTTACAAGATGCCTGTATTCACCATGAATAGGCATAAAATACTTTGGCTTCACCAGCCTTAGCATAAGCTTCAGTTCTTCGATCTTGGCATGACCAGAGGTGTGTATATCCGAGACTTTCTCATAAATCACCTCGGCCCCCAGGCGGTAGAGACTGTTTATTACTGAGGTAATGGCCTTTTCATTGCCAGGAATAGATCTTGAAGAGAGAATGATCGTGTCGCCTTTTCTTATTTTGATATTCTTGTGTATCCCGCGCGCCATTCTGGCCAGGGCGGACAAAGGCTCACCCTGGCTCCCGGTAGTTATGACTGCTATGGAATCGTCGGGAAACTGCGCGATCTGATTTTTCCTGATTTCCGTGTCCTTAGGAATGGTAATGAATCCCAGGTCTTTGGCTATGCGGACATTGGTGACCATGCTTTTCCCGTTAAAAACCACTTTCCTGCCGAATTCCACAGCGAGGTTGATCACCTGTTGGATTCGAGAGATGTTGGATGCAAAACTGGAAACGATGATCCTGCCTTGGCAGGTCCGGAACAGATCCTCGAGGGTCTTTCTCACTGCAGACTCGCTCATGGTAAACCCCTGTTTTTCGATATTAGTCGAGTCGGAGAACAGTGCGAGGACCCCATTCTCCCCGAAGTGAGCGAAACGGATCAGATCTGTGAACTGGTTGTCCACGGGTGTGGAATCGATTCTGAAATCACCAGAGTGAACAAGTGTCCCCTCAGGTGTATGGATGGCAAGTCCCATGCCATCAATGATACTGTGGTTTACGCTGATATATTCCAATCTGAAAGGCCCGATCGTAGTGATATCCGACGGCCCTATTTTTCGAAGATCGGCTTGATTTAATAAAGAGTGTTCCTTAAGTTTTTCCTTTACAAGCTCCAGGGTAAAGCCCGTACCAAAAACAGGGACAGTGAATTTTTTAAGGAAAAAGGGCACCGCACCAATGTGATCTTCATGGCCATGGGTCAGGATAAGAGCCTTGACACGATCTTTGTTTTCCTGGAGGAATCTAAAATCAGGAATCACGAAATCTATGCCCGGCATATAGTCGTCTGGAAACATCAGGCCTGCGTCCACCACCAGGATATCCTGGTCATGCTCAATAGCCATCATATTGAGACCTATTTCTCCAAGGCCCCCTAAGGGTATAACTTTTACCATTTCTATCCACCTTCCGTTTGCTGCCAGGACGCCTCACAGGTTAATCAAGATGTCTCCGAGATCGTGACCGCCGAATACGTTATCTGCCTGAAAACATGCTCATTTTAGTGAATGAATGAAAGCTTACCCCTTCAGTGTCCGTCAGTCAATAGGGAATGCAGCAATTATGATTTTGGAATTTTACCCCAATCGGCAAGATGAGAATTGCTGAGAGATGAAACTGGGCTTGATTTCCTGTGCTTTTTTATGTTATTGGTTCAAATAATTCCTTGAGTCATTATATATGACAAATCATATAACCAGAAATTTGAAAACTGAAAAAACCTCATTATGTAAAGGGAAAGCATTTGACAGGATAACAGGATAGACATGATACTGAATCACAAAAATCAGTTACAGTTTACTATGAAGATGAAATTGTAGGGG
>JAYEIR010000246.1:0-9181 GCA_034660135.1 Thermodesulfobacteriota bacterium | reverse complement strand
AATAATAGGGGACGTTGTTACCTTCTGACTTTATTTGACCCCAGATAAATAGGCTCCGCATTTAACGGGGCAGGCTTCGCGAAGGGGGGGAAGGGACAGAGGACGGAGGAAAAAGGGATGAACATCGAACATCGAACATCGAACGTCCAACATCGAATGAAAAAATAAAACAGAGGGCAGAATCAACCCAAATCTACAACGAAATCAACATTTAGCTGTTAAGCACCAGCCTTCTCTGAAAGCCACTCAGTTATGAGTGCTTCTTCTGGTTTTCTTAGCATTTTTGCCTTGGTTGTGATTTGGGCATACAAGTCCTTGTCGATCCCAATGTACCTTTTTTTCTTCAATGAAAATTTAAATTCACTCACCTCCTTGACATCGTGGAATTCCCCAAAGTCGTGTTCATCCCAAAAGTCAGAGGCTTCATAAATGGATATGTCGTCAAAATTCCTATTTTTTCCCATAACGTCCCTTTTCGCTGCTATTCATACCCCTTGCGGTCACTATTAGGGCCTTGTTTCCGAGTTTTCTGATAAAGAAAACGGATAAATAACGACCGGATTCGGTTCTGCCGAGGGCATTGTACAAATCCTCTCCTTCTACTTTGCCCTTTCCCTTCCGAAATATTCTGCAACCGCCGGACAAGACTTCCTCCACCTCAGATGGCAAAATATTATGCTTCCATGCGAGCTTTTCAACTATTCTGTCCAGCCAGATTATATCTTCTATAATAAACAAACTTTAACTCATCTTATCAAAAAAAGCAAGAAATTAGGTGGAAAGGTTTTTCAGGTAATATAGGCAGAATTTGTGGTTCAGGTCAAGACCCTTTTTGTGTGGGGCCAGCGGGACGCTCTTTAAATTCACCACGAAGAACACGAAGGACACGAAGAAATAATAGGGGACGTTGTTACCTTCTGTAGTGAGTTTTGGGTTTTGAGTTTTGGGTTAAAAGGAAGAGCGTGGGAAGGATAGAAGATGGGAAGGTGAGAAGGTTGGAAGATCAGGTACTGGGATGATTGACTGAACGAAAACTACGTTCAGGCACGGTTTTAAGTTTTAGGTTTTAAGTTTTGGGTTAATTCAAACGATTTAAACTGATTATAAATCGATGAACGGTGCTGGGCATTTCAAATTTCGAGATTTTCGTTCAGGCACTAAATAGGTTTCACATTTAACCCAGGTGGAATAAGCGAAAAAACGATTCCACTGGGCAGGCGGGGTAAAGATGAATCCCTTCGGGATTGCATGGGTGGTATAGGCTTAAAGAAAAACATTTTGGGGTTGGTGTAATTCTCCTTTAAAAAGAATTACAGGGGCAGTCGGAATCCGATACTTGAAACTGGAAATTTGAAACTTGGTCTATATATGACTATTCAGGTGGCTACCAAGTTTCCAGTTTCAAATTTCAAGTTTCCTGATATCGCACGGGAAAAATCTCTTCGGGGATCGAATATTCTAAACCCCAAAAACATTATCTTAAGGACTATATATGTATTTGGTCCCTATAGCTGGATCTGTTCTCGACAGACTTCGGCAAAAGGCCAGATCTCAAGGCATATCTACAGAGACCTATGTAAACGTGCTGCTTCAGGAATATGCCTGATCCCATAGGGTAGCGTATATGCAGATTGGCGCAGATTAATTGTCTCGCGCAAAGCCGCCAAGGCGCAAAGATATAAGCTCAAAGGGGAAAGGTGAAGGGGGAAAGGCAACTGCGGGGATACCGCAAATTGATTAAGAGGTTAAGGCCCAGGTTGAATTCCTAATGCGGCATTCAACGGGGTGAAGATCGGGGACACGGGAATTGAGCCAAAAGAAATGTTATTTAGACAGCTTGGAGGCCTCATTGTCTTTGTGTCTAAAATAGACTGCGGCGCCTATTGCCATAATGACAACTGTAACCATAATAATCAAGAAACCTGTCATCGCCTAATCCTCCTTTTTCGGTGTGATAAAGATGCCCATAACAAAAACGCATATTGATAGGACTGAAATTATTAAGATACTACCGATAGATATCTCTTTGTCTATAAAGAGCAATGTGGCACCCAAGGCAGTCAGGAGATATTTCACAAGGTCAAAGAGTAGATTGGCTACCTTTTCACGCTTATAGAAATATTTGTCTGTCATGAATATATCATACGTTCCCTTATGGTGGAAGTCAACCTGGTTCCGCTCAGGGCAGCAATTTCTACTGCTCGCTTTCCGGACATCATCAAAAATTTCTTGCGCTTTTTTTGCACAAGATTCGATTGGTAACTGCCTAAAAGCCTACAGCCTAAACAACCCGAGTTACATCTATTGAAACATAAAACGCCTCATGCTGATATTCATCAGCAGGCCCATCATAGCCATGGTTGTGATCAAAGATGATCCTCCATAGCTGAAAAGCAAAAGGGGGATGCCTACCACAGGCAAGAGGCCCGTAACCATTCCCACATTGATTACGACCTGCCAGAACACCACGGATACAATACCGACAGCCAAAATAGAACCGAACCGGTCCTTCGAGTTCTTCGCGATATTAAGTCCCCAAAGAATCAAAAACACGTAAAGCAATAAAAGAAGGGTTGAGCCAACAAATCCCCATTCCTCGGCCAGGACTGAAAACGCAAAATCCGTATGCTGTTCCGGCAGAAAATGTAGTCTGGTCTGAGTTCCCTTCAAAAAACTCTTTCCCAGAAATTGACCTGATCCAATGGCTATCTTAGACTGATTTATGTGGTACCCGGCCCCGAGTGGATCCATATCGGGGTTGAGAAACGTCAGGATCCTCATCTGCTGATATTCTTTCAGATTAAACCATATGAAAGGGGCTGCAGCCAGTACCGATCCAATTAGAATCGATAGTGATTTCCAGCTCACTTTCACAAACATTATCATGGAAAAAGACACAACAACCAAAAGTAGAGCCGTCCCAAGATCAGGTTCCTTCAAAATGAGGATACCCGGGATTCCAATAAGTATGAACGGTTTCCAGAGATCCCTCAAACGATATTCCGACTTACCGCCTCTATCATTGAAGAATTTGGCAAGCACTAACAATACGCTGATTTTGGATAGTTCTGATGGCTGGAAGGAAACAGGGCCGAGGATCAACCACCTCTGTGACCCGGATGTAACTTTCCCCAGGAACAGCACAAGTACTAAAAGCGCTATGGAAAAGAAATAGGCCGGATAGGCCAACCTCTCCAGGGCATAGTAATTAAAAACAGTCATCAACAGAAAAACAGCAAAGCCTATCATAAACCAGTAGATCTGTTTAAGAAAGACCTGTGACCCGCCGGCATCTCGTATAGTATAGGTTGCACTGTAAAGATTAAGGATGCTGCTTGCCGCGAGAAGCAATAGTAAGAGCATCAAAATCCAATCAAAATTCTGGATCAACCTGCGATCAAACATATCTTGTAACCGTTCACGGGTTGAAGGTTCAAAGGTTCAGAGGTTCAAAGGTTCAGAGGTTCAAAGGTTTTCCGGACATCACAAAAAATTTCTTGTGCTTTTTGCGCAAGATTTAATTGTTACCTAAAATCCGCAATTAGCTTTTAGCAATTAGCCGTTAGCTTAAAGACTACAAGCATTTGTATAACTTTACGCTGAATTGAAACTTTCATTTTTTGATGAAACTGTATTGTCTAACAACTAATTGATCTTATGCAGCTAATAGCTAACGGCTAATCGCTAATTGCATTTAATTGCATTTTTTAGGTTTTAACTGTCTAACAGTCTTCAGCCTTCAGCCGATCCACCTGAGTTACAATAGAACTTGATCAGCTCCTTAGCAATAGGGGCTGCAGCGCTTCCTCCATGTCCCCCGTGTTCAATAACAATTGCAAGCGCTATCCGCGGGTTTTCCGCAGGGGCTATGGCGAGAAACCAGGCATGGTCTTTGAATCGGTCCGGCATGTGACCACCTTTAATAAAGCTCTTTTCCTTTTCAAGTGTGACAACCTGCGCAGTTCCAGTCTTTCCTGCAACGGTTATGTCCTTCAACTTTGCCTTGGAACCAGTACCTCGACGCGCATTAACCACGTCCACGAGTGCCTTCTTGACGATTTTTAGATA
This sequence comes from Thermodesulfobacteriota bacterium, assembly GCA_034660135.1. Lineage (GTDB taxonomy): Bacteria > Desulfobacterota > DSM-4660 > Desulfatiglandales > Desulfatiglandaceae > JAYEIR01. The sequence goes on along the minus strand of JAYEIR010000246.1, from coordinate 5,113 downwards.
TTCCTGCCTGATATTAACCCTTCCTGTCACCTCCGGACTAAATTCATAGACCTTTCCCGTCTTGCTTCTGCCTGCCAGCTTAGTAGCCTGGGGCCGGTATAGAATGCCTCCGTTAAAGACAGCAGAGATCATGCAGGCCATTTGTATTGGTGTGACAAGCACAAAACTCTGGCCGATAGACGTGGAGATCGTTTCCCCGCCTTGCCATGGGACTCCGTATTTCCTCAGCTTCCAGTCCCTGGTAGGGATCAGGCCTGCCTTCTCCTGGTCCACATCAAGACCTGTCTTTTTTCCAAGGCCAAACATCTTCGCATAATGGGCAATCTTATCAACACCCAGCCTGTTGCCCATTTTGTAGAAATAAACATCACAGGATTCGACAAGTGCCCTGTGGAGAGAAATCTTTCCATGCCCCTGCTTTTTCCAGCAACGGAATTTATGCCGTCCCATGTAATAGGCCCCATTGCAAACAATCTCTTCGTCCGGATCAATCAGACCCTCCTGGAGCCCTGCCAGGGCAACTATGATCTTGAACACGGAGCCTGGCGGATATTGCCCGCACAGGGCCCTGTTCTGCAGAGGAAAATCTCCGGAAGAGGCTATATCCTTCCATGTCTGCCTGTCTATTCCTCCGACAAAAAGGTTTGGGTCAAAAGAGGGGCTGCTTGCCAATGCCAGGAGCTCCCCGTTATCGGGATTCATGGCCACAATCGCGCCGGCTTTACCATCAAGGGTTTTCTCTGCCAGGGCCTGGAGATCCTTGTCTATTGTCAGATAAACATCAGCACCTGCAAAAGCGGGTTTTCGTGAGATTACCTTTATCTTCCGCCCTGAGGCATCCGCCTCCACCTGTTCACCACCTCGTATTCCATTTAGTGGTATCTGCCATCTTTTCTCCACACCTGTCTTTCCTATCAAATCGCCTGATTTGTTGTCCGGGTATTTTCCTTTCCTTAGCTGGATCTCGCTGATCTCTCCCATGTGGCCAAGCAAATGACAGGCAAGATTTCCCCAAACGTAGTCTCGCTGGGGCTTTGCATTGATCATGACCCCGGGCAGATTAAAACGGTGAGTCTCGATCACGGCCAGCTCGTCCCGCGACATATCGCTTTTGACACAAACGGGCCTGAAGGGAGATCTGGTAGATGTCCCAACCAGTCTTTTTTTGACCAATTCAGGCTCAAGGCCTATAAGCTGGTTTAGATTTTTCAGGAGTCCTGCCTGGTCTTTAACCTCCTCAGGAATCACGTAAAGCTCATAATAAGGGCGGTTTGCCGCGAGCACCTCGCCCTTTCGGTCTAAAATCATGCCCCTGAATGCGGGAATATCATGGAGGCGAATGCGATTGTTCTCTGACTTGGTCCGATAGAACGATCCATGAACAATCTGCATGAACCCCAATCTCAAAATCAAAACAGCGAAAATGATTAGAACAAACAAGACCGCCATTTTTATCTGCTTGTTAAAAACATCTATAGAGACCGGATTAAAATCTGATTTCCTCAAAGCGCTGCTCTCAAAAAGTATTATACCTAAAAAATGCAATTAGCGGTTAGCCGTTAGCTATTATAGTCCTTAAGATAATGTTTTTGGGGTTTAGAATATTCGATCCCCGAAGAGATTTTTCCCGTGCGATATCAGGAAACTTGAAATTTGAAACTGGAAACTTGGTAGCCACCTGAATAGTCATATATAGACCAAGTTTCAAATTTCCAGTTTCAAGTATCGGATTCCTCCCTCTGGCCTTGCCGAAATCTTTATCTGAAACACTATAGACAATACAGTTTCATCAAAAAATGAAAGTTTCAATTCAGCGTAAAGTTATACAACTGCTTGTAGTCTTTAAGCTAACAGCTAATTGATAGAAGCTAATTGCAGATTTAAGGTTGTAACAGTTCACGGGTTCAGGATTACCTTTATTCTGAAACTTCGGCCATATCTTCCCCTGTCAGGCGATTAAACAGGTAAAAAATAATTGGCGCAATCAAAGCCGTAACCATCGCAAAAGCCCCTGATGTCAACAGAAAAGACTTTGGAATATAGATATCAGGGGAAAAGACTTTAAGCATCACAAGAAACAACATGTCTTTCAATAAGACTGCCACTAAAACAACAAATACCTGGACTGTTATGCTCAAAAGGTTGAAGAATCGTGCACCGAGACTGATGGCTGCAAAAACAATCAAATAGAGGGCGGTATAAAGGCCGTGCAAACCTCCTGAAAAAAGATCAATCAAAAATCCCTGACCGAAGGCGAATGTGACTGCAGCAGTGTGTCCGTGAAACAAAAAAAGATAGGCCATCAAAATAGTCAAAAAATCCGGGCCAAAAAGAATGAACCCCATGACATCCGCCTGTCTTGCTTTGATCAGCGTGCAAAACAACCCCAGAAGCCATACGAACAGATAAAAGGCTACTTTTTTTCTTTTTGATGCTTTGATGGTTCTTCTCCCCTTAAAATCACCAGCACCTCTTCTAATTTTGAGAAATCAACATAGGGTCTGACCTCTATATCACTGAAGAGCTTTCCGGACATTTCTTTGACATTCAGGACACAACCCACTGGCAAGCCTTTTGGGAAAACCCCTCCTAACCCGGAGGTAACCAGTACGTCCTCAGGTTTAACATCAGTGGATTTCGCAACATAATCCAGTTTACAGGTGTGTTCGGATAGTCCTTTTACAATACCTCTCTGCCGGGAACGCTGGACAAGGCAGTCAACAGCACTGTTCTGGTCAATAATTAACAGGACCTTGGCATAATTTGGAGACACTGAAACAACCCTGCCGACAACGCCGGATGCATTCACCACCGGCATGTTCAAGATTACTCCTGATCTTGTTCCTTTATCAATAAGTGCTGATTTGAACCATCCTGTTGGATCTCTTGCAATAACCCGGGCGGCTATTACCGGCAGGTTGACGCTATTCCTGAAGCAAAGGAGCTCTCGCAGTCTTTCATGAGTGGATAACAGTTCACGGTAGTTGCTGTTTTCCATCCTCAGGGCATCAAGCTCTGACTTCAATTGCCTGTTTTCATGGCGGACATTGACGAGATAGAAGTAGTTTAACCAGAATTCCTTTGTGGTCTTTATCGATTGTGTAACTAATCTTTGAACAGGAGAGATGATTTCTATGATCAACCGCTCGGCAGGATTCCAATTCTGTCTTACACCGGTATTTGACGAAAGCAAGAACAATGCAAAGCCAATAAAAAACGTCCATATCCAGATTTTGTAAAAGCGTATCACACTCTTCAATGACTCCGCATTTAAGCCTTATTTTATTGTAACCTCTCTCAGAATTGAGATCTCATCCAATGCCTTTCCAGAACCTACAGCAACGGTCGTGAGAGGATCTTCGGCAATGGTTACGGGAACCTTTGCTTCTTCTCTTAGCAGGACATCAATATCTCTCAGCAACGAACCACCTCCGGTCAATATCATTCCCGTGTCCACAGTATCCGCTGCCAGCTCCGGAGGGGTCTGCTCTAAGGCAATTCGCACTGTTTCCACAATTGTCTCTAATTGCTCCGAGATTGCTTTTCTGACCTCATCCGAGTCAATAGTCAAGATCTTGGGAATGCCTGTAACGAGATCCCGTCCCTTTACCTCAATAGTATCCACCTCGTCTCTCGGATAGGCATTGCCGATAGAGGTCTTTATGACCTCTGATGTCCCGGTCCCTATCAGCAGATTGTATTTCCTCTTTATATGTTGCAGTATTGCCTCATCCATCTTGTCACCGGCAACACGAACGGATTTACTGTAAACGATCCCCGCAAGTGAGATAACAGCCACTTCCGTAGTCCCACCTCCAATATCGACAACCATGTTGCTTATAGGCTCCGTAATGGGCAGTCCTGCACCTATGGCCGCCGCCATAGGTTCTTCAATAAGAAATACTTCCCTGGCTCCGGCAGATTCAGCCGATTCACGAACAGCCCTCTTCTCAACCTGTGTAATTCCACTGGGCACACAGATAATGATTCTCGGTCTTACAAGGGCCTTCCGGTTATGCACCTTTCTTATGAAGTAGCGAAGCATTGCCTCTGTAATTTCAAAATCCGCGATTACTCCATCCTTCATAGGACGGATAGCTACGATGTTCCCTGGTGTCTTGCCGAGCATCATCTTGGCTTCCCTGCCCACGGCCAGGACCTTGCTGACCCCTCTATCATCTCTTCGAACAGCTACCACAGACGGTTCGCTTAAGACAATGCCCTTGCCTTTCATGTAGACAATAGTATTTGCTGTTCCTAAATCGATGGCCAGGTCATTAGAAAACAAACCGAAAATAGGATCAAGAAGCATTATTTTCTCCTTTCTGTCTCGTAGGGCTTCTTAAAATCAGCAATTCTAATTTTAACCTTTAGCATTTACTAAAAGAGATCCCCCTGTCCTCTATCCAGGTGGAAGCCTTAATTAAAATTGCTGTCTCAAAATCTTTATAATTATACTAAGTTAATCGGATTATCAAACACAAAATGTACAAAATCTTTGATATCAAAAAAAAATGCTTTCGTAAGAAGCCATTATTCAGGACAACACTGTAATCACGCCAGGGCGGGATTAGATACAAGCTGCAAGTCCTTCTTTCGGGGACACGAAAATCTCTAAGAATAACACGTAGTTATAGTACGCCGCAATGATTCACACATTAGATATTGACAATTAAGCCTTCCCATCTCTAAAATGAACGTCTGCTCAGGTGGACAGGCTGACAACCTGAGTTACGAACATTGTTATGATCGTTATATAGGCTTAAAGAAAAACATTTTGGGGTTGGTGTAATTCTCCTTTAAAAAGAATTACAGGGGCAGTCGGAATCCGATACTTGAAACTGGAAATTTGAAACTTGGTCTATATATGACTATTCAGGTGGCTACCAAGTTTCCAGTTTCAAATTTCAAGTTTCCTGATATCGCACGGGAAAAATCTCTTCGGGGATCGAATATTCTAAACCCCAAAAACATTATCTTAAGGACTATATAATCTGGACATCAAGTCCGGAGTCAATATGATACGGAAGAACCTTTAAGTCGGGGATCCGCCCCGGGGGATGGTAAAAAATTATGAAAAAAATTACGAAAAAAAACAATACGAAAAAAGGAA
>JAYEIR010000245.1:0-32322 GCA_034660135.1 Thermodesulfobacteriota bacterium | reverse complement strand
AAAAGGGTGGAAGTATTGTGAAAGTCTATGATGTAGTCCATGGATTTGATTTTGACCGAGAGGTGGATTTTGCAGAGTCGCCGGGCTTGGAGACTTGTTACGAGACCATCAATAACTAAAGCAACCAACCGTGAACCCTTGGCCCATTGCGTAGAAACTCCTTGCGTAGGATTCAGTGCGATCGTGCCAAGAATGTACATTAAGTCTTAAGTTGCGTCAGGGCCTGGCGTGAACTGTGAACCTAACAACTTGAGTAGTTCGCAAATTATTGTCAACTTTTTTATAAAAGGAGGGTTAAAATATGATAATTCTTTTTAATCAATGTTGGGATATTATTCATGGCATGGAAGATGACTATGCGGATTTCATAGCCGAGGAATATGTCCCCAAATGCACTGATATGGGTCTTACTCCTGTCGGAGGCTTTTATGTTGAGGTTGGGATGGGGCCGCGCATCGTGTCCATAAAGTCTACAGAATCCCTTAATGACCTCTCTAAGATAATATCTGCCAAGCCTTTTAAAGAACTGACACATGAACTGAAAGAATTCATAGTCAACTATGAATCCAAAATTCTTGAACCCACCGGCAGGGTGAAATATGAGAAATATGTGATACAAAGAGGGGTTTGGAAATATAATCAATATTATAACATTATTCCGGGTATGAAAGAAGAATATGCTGATTTTGTAATCTATGAATACATTCCCACCATCGAAAAGATCGACTATCTTGAAATTACAGGTGGCTGGAATGTCATCATAGGGGGTTCCTGTGAGATTATTTCTGAATTAACGTTCAAGGACCCAGCCGACATTGGTCGATTGTTAAACAATCAGGACTACCGGAACCTCACTAACAAGCTCTGCAGAGATTATGCTGTAAAGTATACAAGTCGAATAATGAGAACCACAGAGCGATTTGACGAGCCACATTGGTTCAGGTCCTGATAATAATCAGGAAATCAGCGCCCTGCGGGCAGAACGTGTGTTTAAGCCTTGTGGTGCTGTATTCATCTGGTGCCATGAGCTGTCAAGAAGAGGAGAAACCCGTATGAATGAGTTAATGGATATTATCAAAGGCAGACGGAGCATCCGGAAATATCAGGATAAGGAAGTCCCGGAGGAGCTCCTCCGACAAGTTCTCGAATCCGTACGCTGGTCTCCCTCATGGGTGAACACCCAGTGCTGGGAAGTGATCGTAGTAAAAGATCCGGCTACCAGGATAGAACTCCAGGAGACCCTGGTCAAGACTAACCCTGCCAGAAATGCCATGGTAGAAGCACCTATGGTTCTTGTGCTCTGCGGGAAACTGAAGATTTCCGGGTACTACAAGCAGCAGGAGTCTACAAGATTAGGGGACTGGTTCATGTTTGATCTTGGCCTTGCTACCCAGAATCTTTGTCTGACTGCTTACAACGCAGGGTTGGGGACAGTGATCGTGGGACTTTTTGACCACAAAAAGGCAACAGAAATACTGGGTGTGCCTGAAGAAGGGTACGAACTGGTAGCAATGATTCCCTTAGGCTTCCCTGCCAAGGATTCTCCTGTGACCAGGCGCCGGGAGATAACCGAGTTCACTCATTACGAAAAATTTTAGGTGGTTACGGCGTAACCAGTGCCTGAACAGGGTTTTCGTTCAGGCACTGGTTGCTAATTCCTAAAAGTTAAAAACCGTATCCAGTTCCTCATCGGTAATATCAAAGACCTGGTCGTGTGGAGGAAGTTTTTCAAGCCTGAAAAATTCAGGCAGTCTGTCATCGGCAGATGTGAAACCTGCTCTCTTGTTAAAGTCCCTCTCAGTTTTCAGGACCTTTTGACCGAGAGAACCGACATCGTCACCGGTCAAAGACAGGCCGTACTTGGCATTGACCATATCCACAACGGCAGTAAAGGCATCCGGGATATCCATGACCGGAAAGGCCACAAACAGGCAAAGACCGCATGTATCAATAGCTGCCGTGGCAATCTGCAGGTCCCTGGATAACTTGACCTGGCCCTCGGTTTTCAGTGGATCCACATCGCCTCCTACCTTCATGATGTTTGTTGCCACTGCATACCCTGCTGTATGGTCAGCCCCCATTGTCGAGGTGGCATAAGTGACACCAACACCCTTAACGGCCCTTGGGTCATAGGCAGGCAGAGCCTGGTTTTTGACAACGGCCACTCGCCTTACTCCAAAGGTCTTGCCGACCACGGCCGCGCCAGAACCTAAGATCCGGCCCAAGGGTGTGCCTTTACCGATTTCAGACAACAGTTCCTCAGCTCCGGCCACGTCACCGAATGCCTTGATCCCGGCCTCCATGGATACCGCCACTGCGTTGCCCGTTTCTATGGTATCCAGGCCGATGTCATCACACGCACGGTCGATTCGCGCTATGGCATCCAGGTCATCGATTTCGCAATTGGGGCCCCAGGCCCAGACAGTCTCATACTCAGGCCATTTGGTAACATATTCGCCTTTTTCGTCCAGGAAGATGCCCGAGCATCGAATTACGCAGCCTGTCATGCATCCGTGCGAAGGATTCCCATTTCTCTCCACAGTTATCTTGTTCAGGGTTTCGCCGCCCACTTTGTCGGCGTTTTCGAACCGTCCGGAACTGAAGTTCCGGGTGGGAAGGCCGCCGGCCTCATTAATGACATTGATGAGTATGTCCGTCCCATAGGCGGTAAGGCCCTGACTCGTCACGGGATGCTCGTTTAAGGCCTTGGCAAAGCGCGTTGCGGCTTCCTTAAATGCGTCTTTGTCAACCAGGGGGGCAGGCTCACCACCCGCATGATCAATTATAATCGCCTTGAGTCCCTTGGATCCCATGACCGCTCCCAGACCTCCACGGCCCGCATGGCGGGTGGGACGACCATCAACATCCGTGAAAGCCACAGTGGCGGCCGCAAGTTTCCATTCACCGGCCTGGCCGATACTGACAAATGCCGCCTTATCCGTAAATTCATTGTTTAATTCGTCTACTGTTGCGTAATTTCCAAGGCCCTTGAGAGCATCAGCAAGGGATAACTCACACTTGTCTTTGCCGACAAATAGCTTATAGAGTTTTCCATCCTGGGGAAGGCCCTCAATTACCAGGGCCGCAATGCCGAGCCTGGCCAGATATTGACCTGCCTGCCCCCCTGAATTGGCCTCTTTGATTGTGCCGGTCAGAGGGCTTTTAGCTCCCACCGATATCCTGCCGGAATTGGCACAGTTAGTGCCTCCCAAAAGCCCGGCGGCGAATACCAGTTTGTTGTTAGGACCAATAGGCGAGCAGGTTGGCTCCACCTCTCCTGAAACGATAGCGGAGGTCAACCCCCTCCCCCCGAGCCCTTGATATGCTTCAGGGACATCTTCGCTCTTGACCGAAAGGTCAGACATGTTGACTCTCAAGATCTTAAACATAGCAGCCTCCTTTCATAGATGGCGGGTGAATAAATTAGCTAACAATTTAAATATGCCACAAATTTGGTGTCCTATCAAGCAGTTTTATGAGAGATTATTACTGCCCAGGTTCATAGGGGCAAAGGCACAGAGGCAGAGTTAACACCTCTAACCTTTCACCTCTTCTTTGTGCCTTCTGAATAGTTTCAAAGGATCTCCATTTTTGATGTTTTTGATTATAGGATTGACATGGCTGCTTATCTCCACAATAATTCCGATATGGCGAATTTTCCTGGGAGCTTGTTTTTATGCTGAAAATTATTATCAGTTCAACGCTGAGGGAATACCTTCCTGTCTATGATCCCGTAAAAGGAGTGGATTTTGCAATTGATGGTCAGATGACGGTGGCTGATCTTTGCCGGCAGCTCAGAATCCCGCCTGACAAGGTCAAGATCGTCATGGTGAATGGAAAGAGCGAGGGATTGGACTATCTTATTCAAGGAAATGAGCGAATTGCGCTCTTCCCCCCTGTTGGAGGCGGTTGACATGGCATCGATCAAGGACCACACCACTATCAATATCCGCATATTTGGCGCACTTCGCATATACATGGACAAACAGGGGAGGCCTTATGCATTTGAAAGAGAGATCCCTCGCAAAGGTCAGACAGCCATTGATGTCGCACGTGAGCTTCACATTCCCCCCGAAAAGATAGAGGCCGTATTTTGTAACGGGCGGGTGATAAATATCTATGACTCAGTATTACCAGGGGATCGAGTAGCCTTTTTACCTTATGGAACTCCTGGGCCTTATCGGGTCTTTTTGGGAATGGTTAGGGAGAACCTTGAACGGGCCCGGATGCAGAAGGAGTGTGATCATCCTGAGGTCGAGACCCGGAAGGAAATCAGTGATGCAGGCTAATGTGCGTGATTTGCTTGGTCTGAGATCCAGAAAGGTCAAGAATCGGGCTGGACGCGAAGTTGAGATCTTAGACGATGCTGAGGCTGAAAAGCTGTCTGATGAATGCGGCTGCAGCGTTCTTGAGGTCTTCATCGAGGCCTTGACCCTGGGAGTGTGCCCGTATCGCTACCTTAGAAACAGGGAAGTCATCTCGTATAAGGAACAACTGCAGCTTGCAAGATAGAAGAGTTTGTATTTGAAAATCCCGGTCCGGGCATTCCTTGACAGCCGCGAAATCGGGTCTTAAGGGTACAGACCCTAAGTGTTACACCTGGAACAATTCCTTCTGAATCGTCTCTTCCTCATCTTTTGGTGAAAACCCGAAATGGAGGTATGCGCGTTTGGTAGCCACTCTTCCCCTGGACGTCCTCATAATATACCCTTTTTGAATCAGGAAGGGCTCGTAAACATCCTCTAATGTGTCTTTTTCTTCACTTACGGCAGCAGAAAGGCTGCTTATACCAATAGGACCGCCATTGAATTTCTTAATGATGGTATGCATGATATGCCGGTCCATTTTGTCCAGGCCCTGATCGTCCACCTCTAACATGTCCAGGCCCTGGCTTGCGATTTCCTCGGTAATTACCCCGTCTCCCTTGACTTCCGCAAAGTCCCGGACCCTTCTCAGGAGCCTGTTTGCCACCCTTGGAGTTCCCCTTGCACGTTTGGCTATTTCAATGGCACCGTTTTCCTCAATAGGGATTTTAAGCAGGGCCGCAGATCTTGTAATGATCTTCTGAAGATCCTCAGGTTTGTAGAAATCCACACGCAGAACCACTCCAAAACGGTCCCTCAGAGGCGGGGTCAGGAGCCCGGTCCTGGTGGTGGCACCTACAAGCGTAAACGGTGCGAGAGAAAACTTCATGGTCTTGGCTGAAGGCCCCTGTCCAATAATTATATCGAGCTGATAGTCTTCCATTGCAGGGTAAAGTATCTCTTCAACCACATGATTCAGACGGTGGATCTCGTCAATAAAAAGGACATCCCTGGGCTGGAGACTGGTCAGTATGGCTGCGAGGTCTCCTGGTTTCTCAATGACCGGCCCGGAAGTGCTCCTTATACTCACATTAAGTTCGTTAGCAAGGATGTTGGCGAGGGAGGTTTTGCCCAATCCCGGGCTCCCATGAAAAAGGACGTGATCCAGGGCCTCGGACCGTGCCCTGGTGGCCTTGATAAAAATACGGAGGCTTTCTTTTATCTCTTCCTGTCCCACATACTCCTTAAGCGTTTTGGGCCTCAGACTTATTTCCGCCGGTATTTCATCCGGCTGTGGTCCAGGATCTGTGATTCTTTCTTCCATAAGCTTTCCGGTCAGGCAAGGAGGACCTTTAATGCCTCCCTGATAAGGCTTTCCAGTGTTAATTCCTCGATTGCAGATCGTGCCTTTTCAATGGCAGGCTTAGCGGATTTGGCTGGATATCCCAGGTTGACAAGGGCGGACACGGCATCATCTACAAGTTGTTTGTCCTCAACCTCTGGTAATGACACAGGGGAGATCTCCTCAGACTCAAGAACACGTAAGGCACGTTCCTTCAGCTCAAGCACGATTCTTTCAGCAGTCTTCTTGCCAACTCCGGGAATGGCCTGTAATCGGGCGGCATCACCACTGGCAATGGCCTTTAACAGATCTTGCGGCTCAATACCCGAAAGGATATTAATCGACAGCTTAGGGCCTATGCCCGACACAGATGTCAGCATCACAAAGATGTCTTTTTCAAGTTTTGAGCTAAACCCAAAAAGAATCAGGGCATCTTCTCTAACATGGGTGTGGATGTGCAGGCTTACTTTTTCGTCCTTTTCCGGGAGCGCATAAAATGTTGAGAGAGGCACATATACTTCGTAGCCGATTCCGCCTGCCTCAATAATTACTGATTGGGTTGTTTTTTTGAAAAGTGAGCCGCTTAAATGTGCAATCATTTTGTGCCTGACGGTTTGCCTGTGTGGGATTCAAATCTTGACCAGTTGAGATGGCATATCGCGGTTGCCAGGGCGTCCGAGGTGTCAAAACCTTGTATGTCCTTGAGCTTTAGAATGACCTGGACCATGGAACGAACCTGCTCCTTTGAGGCCCTGCCATAACCCACGACTGACTTCTTGATCTGGAGAGGTGTATATTCAAAGATCCGGACACCGCATTGAACTGCTGCAATCAAGACAGCACCCCTGGCATGACCAAGCTTAAAAGAACTCTGGATGTTTTTGGCATAGAAAATGTCTTCAATGGCCATGTCTTGCGGGTGGTAATGATCCATGATTTCCACCATGGACAGAAAGATCTTATGTACTCTCTCGTAGAAAGGCGTTTTCCCGGTGGAGCTGATATGGCCATAGTGGATGCAGGTCACCTCGTTGTTTTTTTTCTCTAACAGACCATACCCCGTAACCCTTGAGCCGGGATCGACCCCCAGCACAAGCATCAGCTTAGCGCCTCCATAACCTCGTCAGACATATCGAAATTCGCATACACATGACTTACGTCGTCATTATCTTCAAGGGCTTCCATCAAACTGATCATCTGCTGGGCCTTTTTGCCTTCCAGCTTTATCGTGTTTTTGGGGATCATACCGTTTTCAGCAAGTGTGTAAGGGAACCCTTTTTCATCAATTGCCTTTTTAACTGCTTCAAATTCCGAAGGACCGGTAATTACCTCAAATTCGCTTTCCGCCTCCTTGACATCTTCGGCGCCGGCCTCTAATGCCAGATCCAGCAGCTCTTCTTCATCCACCTTGTCCTTTTCAATGACAATCAGGCCTTTTTTGTCGAAAATCCAGGAAACGCAGCCTGGCTCGCCAAGATTACCGCCGTGCCGCTCAAACTGGTGCTTCACGTCAGCCACGGTTCTGTTTTTGTTGTCAGTGAGGCAATCTACAAGCACGGCTACTCCTCCCTGGCCATAACCCTCATAGTTTGCCTCTTCATAGGAGACGCCTTCCAGTTCGCCGGTGCCTTTCTTGATGGCCCTTTCAATATTTTCTTTGGGCATATTTTCCGCTTTACCAGACATAATGGCCGATCGTAAACGTGGATTGCCGTCCGGATCGCCTCCTCCTAAACGGGCGGCAACAGTAATTTCCTTGATGAGTTTGGTAAAAATCTTACCACGCTTGGCATCAGCAGCGCCCTTTTTGTGTTTGATCGAACTCCATTTATTGTGACCTGACATTCAATCCTCCATTACCGGCAGTTAATGCTTTCGTAAAAAGCCATCAATTTTGACGGTACAGTAAAAAGCTCGTAACTACTCAGGTTATTAGCCTATCCACCTGAGTTACAATAAGTCAACCAAACGAGAGCCCAACAAGATATACCTCACTACTCCGTTTCCGTGTGGCTTTAGGTCTGAATAGCCTGACTTGCCTGAAATGCCCTGAGATCTCCGTTTGGAAAGCCTTGAGGTCTTCACCTTCGAGTATCTTGCATACGAAATTGCCATTTTTCTTAAGAACCGACAAGGCAATCTCTGCGGCCCTTCTTGACAAGGAGATTGAGCGGCTTGCATCCGTTGATCTTATGCCGGTAGTCTGCGGGGCCAGATCACTCATAACAATGTCTCTTGGGCCTACTTCCCGGACCAGCCATTCAATATCCAGACTGAGGACATCTCCCTTGATAAATCTGAAATTTGGGGATAAAAGGCGATCCGGCCGCACAAGATCATTTCCTGCTACTTCACCTTTAGGGCCGACCTTTTTTAGCCCGTACTGAGACCAGGAACCCGGATAGCATCCAAGATCAAGCAACCGGTCGCCCTTATTGATTAGCTTAAACTTGATATCAATTTCCTGAAGCTTATATACGGATCGGGCAAGCCACTTTTCATCCCTGGCCCGGCGGGCATAATGGTCATCCCACCTGTTTCCCTTCATTTTTTTATTATTACCATAGATACTTCCGGTTTGCAAAAAAATATAACCGTATTAGAGGTTCAGAGGTTGTATTCTTGTCACAGGACTACATTTTGGAGGTGTGTTTATGTGAGAAGCGGCCGGCTTCGATTCCCAATCTGAAAATTGGGTGCCATGGAAATTATATGGCAAAACCAGCATTTTTAGCAAGGTCTTCGGGGCTTCAATTTTGTCTTTGTGCCTAACTCCCTTGAATCCCTGGCCCATTGTGTAGAAACTTATAGCAGCATTCAGCACGGTCGTGCCGGGAATGCACATCAAGTCGTGCCAGGGCAGACCTGAACCCGTGAACGGTTGCTGCCATTTATACCATGCACTATGCGAAGTATTGAACAATACTATCTGTAAGGCCCTCAGTGGTATATTCATCCGCTACCAGGCTTACTGAGAAACCATTTTTCTTGGCAGTCCCGGCCGTAATAGGGCCAATACAGGCAACCGCCACACCGGTTATCCATTCTTGTAGGTCCCGGTCATCCTTCTCAAACATATCTGAAAAATTTTCTACTGTGGAAGAACTCGTAAATGTCACCATGTCTATCTCTTTTTTCATGAGCAGGTCTCTTACACGACTGGTATCAGAATCCGGCTTCATGGTCCTGTAGACAGGCACTACATCAACCTCGGCCCCCATGTTTCTAAGCTCATCAGGAAGGATCTCTCTTGCACGGGCTGCCCTGGGGATTAGGATTTTTTCTCCTTTGATCCCATGCTTTTTGAAGCAAAGGGCAACTGCCTCGGCCCGATATTCGGCAGGCATAAGATCCGGCCTAATTCCCATATCATACCAGATTTCAGCTGTTTTGGGCCCGATAGCGGCTATTTTTAAGCCTTTCAGATAGCGTACATCCATGCCGGACAACTCTAATCGCCTCAGGAAATATTTCACCCCGTTTACAGACGTAAACACCAACCACTGGTAATTTGTTATTGATTGAATAGCATGATCCAGTGCATCCCAGCTCTCCGGTGGGGCCAGCTCTATGGTTGGGAATTCTATGCATTCCGCGCCCAAAAGCGACAGGGCTTTCACGAATCCTTTGGCCTGTTCCTTTGGCCTGGTGATAACTATCTTTTTACCAAAGAGCGGCCTTTTCTCAAACCATTTGAGATCCTCTCTCAAGGCCACGACATCACCCACGACTATAACAGCCGGAGGTCTCACGTTGTTTTCCCTGGATAGCCGGGCAATATTTTGAAGTGTTCCTGCCACCGTGATCTGGTCAACAAGTGTGCCATTACAAATAACAGCCACCGGTGTATCAAGGGATCGCCCGTTTTTTATCAAGCGTTCAGTGATTCCTGACAGGTTCCCGACCCCCATGAGAAAGACTAACGTCCCTGCACCGGTGGCAATCTTGTCCCATGCAATATTTGATTCACCTTTGCCGGGTTTCTCATGGCCGGTAATAAAGGCCGCTGTGGATGTGAAGTCCCTGTGAGTCAACGGAATTCCTGCATAGGCCGGCACGGCAATTGCGGAGCTGACCCCAGGTACCACCTCGAAATCCAGCCCTGCCTTGACCAGTTCACCGGCTTCCTCACCGCCGCGGCCGAAAACAAACGGATCACCACCCTTTAACCTGACAACGACCTGTTGCTTTTGTGCCCTTTCAATAATCAGTGAATTGATATCCTCTTGACTCATGGTATGGGATCCGGCCTTTTTTCCTACGTAGATCAACTCGGTATTGCCTCCGGCAAGTTCAAGAAGTGAAGTGTTGGCGAGATAATCATATATGATGACGTCAGCACTCAAGAGACATTCCATGCCTTTTACGGTTATAAGACCAGGGTCACCCGGACCTGCCCCAACAAGATATACCTTGCCTTTCCTGTTTCCGGAATTCATTTATTATTTCTCCAGCATGATCTGTGGTGTTTCCCTGCCATAGATGCGGGACAGGATCCTGTCAGCCCCTGAATTGAGCAATCTCCCGGCCAACCTGATTCCTGCTTCTTCGGGTCGGTCTTTTTCACCTGTAATTGAATCCCTTATAACCCTCGATCCATCTGTTTCCGCCACCATACCCTCCAGGTGCAATGTGTCGCTTTTCAAGCGGCCAAAAGCACCAATAGGGACCTGGCAACCCCCTTCCAGTTCCTTTAAAAAGGCCCTTTCAGCCCGGACGGCTACTTCCGTGGGTTCATGGTTTATGAAATCAAGGACATCTATGGTTTCCCGATCTTCACACCTCACTTCAAGGCCAAGGGCCCCCTGGCAGACAGCGGGTAACATCTCTTTCATGGGAATTACATGGGTAATACGATCCGCAAGTCCCAGACGCCTAAGCCCGGCAGCAGCCAGAACAATCGCCTGGAGGTCTCCGGAATCCAGTTTTTTAAGGCGGGTATCAACATTGCCTCTCAATGGCACTAAATCAAGATCAGGCCGCATGTAAAGCATCTGCGCGGATCTTCTCAGGCTACCCGTTCCTACACGCGAATATTTTGGAAGCTGTTCCAGGTTATGGCCAGCAACGGATATAAAGGCATCCCCTGGATCTTCCCGTTGTGGAAAGGTGGATAAAATGAGACCTTCCGGTAATTCTGCGGGGACATCCTTAAGGCTGTGAACTGCCACATGGATCCGGCCGTTCAGGAGTGACTCCTCAATTTCCTTCACAAACAGGCCCTTTCCGCCAATCTTGCTTAAAGGGGAATCAAGGATCTTATCACCCGTAGTCTTGATTACAAGCAGTTCGACCCTTACATGGCGATGCGCTGACTCGATCTTTTCCTTGACCCACCGGCTCTGTGCAAGGGCCAGTTTGCTACCTCTCGTGCCTATTTTAAAGATCATTGTCGCGCCTCCAGCCAAGAAAAAATCTGGCCATCTTTAGATCATCCGGCGTGGTCACCTTGATATTTTTTTCAGATCCTTCGATTACCGTAACAGGTATTCCCAGCTTCTCAATAAGAATCGAGTCATCTGTGGCCTCCTCCCAGCCCTTCTGGATAGCCCTTTGATGGGCCGTTAAAATGTCTTTATAACGAAAGACCTGGGGGGTTTGTATAAGCCACACCTTACACCTGTTATAAGTCTTCACAACCTCTCGGCGGTCGTTGACTTCCTTTACTGTTTCCATGGCAGGCAGCCCGGTGATCACAGCCCGATGGCTTTTTGCCGCTTCAATCACTCGCTCGATGAATGTCTCATCAATCAAAGGACGAACGCCGTCATGAATCAGTACCAGGCCATAATCTCCGCCTGTGGCCTCAATTCCGTTCCTGACAGAATCCTGGCGTGTCTTCCCGCCGACCACCACATTTTTTATCTTGTCCAGCTTAAATCTCTCGATAATTTCCTTACGGCAGTAATCAACGTCCTTTGAAGGAACGACAAGAATAATCGCATCCACTGCGGGACAGAGCTGAAAGGGCTGCAAGGTCACACTTAGAATGGGTTTCCCGCAAAGATCCAAAAACTGCTTGGCCCTATCGCTCCCCATGCGGGTTCCCGATCCACCGGCCGGGATGATGGCCACGGTTTTGGCAACACTGGAATGGCTCTTTTTTATTTTCATCTTTGAAAACCACACCCTGTGGGTGTGCTCAGGGCACACTTCGATCCGGACTACAGGGACGGGGAGTGAAGCACAATAAAAACAGGCCCCGGGTATGCTCGGCCCGGCAGCCTGCTCAAGAATGCACAACATCTCAGCCTTGGACCAATTTCCTGGTCTGCTTCTTCAGACGATTGATACGGCGGCGCAGGATATCGATCATATGCCGGTCATTGGACTCTCGCGCTGTCTTTTTTTCCATTCTCAGCCCGGCAATCTTTTCCTTTAACTGCTTGATGTTGAGTTTCGTTTTGACTGGTTTCTTTTTTTTAGGCTTTTTCTCGTCTTCTATTCCCCTGAATTCCTTGATAATCGTCAAGAGTTCCTCTTTTTTCATGGCGGTTGCCCCGGTAACCCCCGGTATTTCTTTGGCGATCTCTTTCAGATCACTAACCGTCATTTTGTCTAAGGTCTTTTCTTTAACGTGCTTTTCTTCCTTAATCTCTTCTTCCATGCTCTTTTCTCCTGTTCATATGTTTTTCTATTTGTTGAGGGTTATATGTTTTAATCTTGGAGCTTTTTGATAAACGGTGTTATAAGATCTATCGGAATGGGGAACAGGGTGGTCGAATTACTTTCAGAAGATATCTCCCTCACGGTCTGCAGGTATCTCAATTGCAGGGCCTCAGGGTGTTCATGGATGATGCTTGCTGCTTCGGCCAGCTTGGTGGCAGCCTGATATTCGCCTTCCGCATTAATAATCTTGGCCCTTCTCTCCCTCTCGGCCTCAGCCTGTCGGGCCATGGAACGCTGCATCTCTTCAGGCAAATCAATATGTTTTACCTCAACATTAGTCACCTTTATTCCCCATGGGTCAGTATGCCTGTCTAAGATATTCTGTAACTGAGTGTTGATCTTTTCCCTTTCTGCGAGGAGGTCATCAAGTTCCACCTGCCCACAAACGCTCCGCAACGTTGTCTGTGACAACTGTGATGTGGCAAAAAGATAATTTTCTACCGCTATTATGGCATTAGTGGGGTCCATAACCCGGAAGTAAATAACCGCATTGACCTTTACCGAGACATTATCCCTGGTAATCACGTCCTGTGAGGGAACGTCCATGGCAACAAGTCGCAGGCTTACCTTGACCATCTTATCGATCACCGGAATAAGGATAATCAGGCCCGGCCCTTTTGTCTTGATGATACGACCAAGACGAAAGATCACACCGCGTTCATATTCCCTCAGAATCCTGATCGCTGATGCAAGGAAAAGGACAATCAATACTATCGCAACAATGAAGAAAGGGGACATCTGATACCTCCTTGATTAGTGTTCATCCAGAAAAAAGATAGTTTTTGCAAGGCTACGCCTGTCAGTGTGCGTTCACTCACGGGCAGGCGCAAAGATTGCGAAAAACAGTCATTTACGGATGGACACTGGTTAGAATTCCTTGTTATTAGCCTTTCTGACCTTCAAGACAAGACCTTTGATGCCCAAGACCTCCACTTTGTCTCCTGTCTCGATCCGTTCGCCGGCATTTGCTCTCCAGTACTCACCATGAACAAAAATCAGGCCTTCAGGGTCAAGAGGTTCTTTGACAATACCCACCTCTCCCAAAAGGCCGTCAGTTCCACTCCTGGGCTTAGCGTGGTAGGCTTTGAACGCCAATCCAGCCACAACAACAAAAAAGCCACCAATTAGGAGAATAGTGGGCATCATCAGTTTTATGGAAACCCCCACGTCCTCAAATAACATAATAGACCCTATTGTCAGGGAAATCAACCCGCCGATAGACAGGACACCATAGCTCGTGACCATTACTTCGGCAATAAAAAGTATGACGGCCAGGGCGATGAGCAGGAGCCCGGCATAATTAACAGGGAGGGTTTGAAAGGAATAAAAAGCAAGAATAAGAGATATTGCCCCAATTACTCCCGGAAAGATGGCCCCGGGATGGGACAGCTCAAAATACAGCCCGGCAAGACCGATCATCATCAGGATGTAAGCTATGTTCGGGTCGCTGATGGCCGTGAGTACCTTGTCCCGGAATCCGGGGCGGAAATGCACTTTCTTCAGTCCGGCGGTCTTGAGAGTTGTTTTACCTGACGGGAGACTGACCTCTCTGCCATCCAGAACATGGATGAGTTCGTCCATGTCCTTTGCGATCAAATCAACGACATTATTTTTTACTGCTTCATCAGCGGTTATGGATACACTTTTCCTGATTGCCTTTTCCGCCCATTCCCCATTCCTTCCCTTGTTTTCCGCGATTCCCCGTGCATATGATGCCATATCGTTGACCACCTTTTCCGACATGGTCTTTTCAATATCTTTGCCGCCGGCCGTCACGGGATGTGCAGCTCCAATATTTGTCCCCGGTGCCATGGCTGCAATATGCCCGGCCATTGTGATCATCACTCCTGCAGAGGCCGCACCGGCACCACTGGGAGCAACATACACGACCACGGGGGTTGAGGAATTCAATATGGCCTTGACAATAGTCCGCATGGACGAAGCTAAGCCGCCTGGGGTATCAATACGAATGATGGCAAGCTTTGCATCCAGTTTTTCGGCTTCCTCCAGGCCTCTTGTTACATACATTGCCATGCCGGGGTTAATTGGACCCTCAAGCTCAATGATCACTGCCTCCGTCCCGGCCCAAGCGCTGGAAGATGTCCCAAAAAGCGGTATTCCTGAACCAATAATGCTCACCAAGGCAAAGCAAAAGAAGATCATGGCCCGAAATTGACTCATTTTTTGACCTCCAGATCTAAACGTGTCATGATCTTCTTGATGTCCTCCCATACCTCGCCTTTCAGCTCGCGCTCTCGAGAACGATTTCTCAGTATATAGGCAGGATGGTAGGTCGGCATAACCGGGATATCCATATAGGAATGCCACTTGCCTCTTTCCCTGGTAATCTTGAAATCCTTTTTCAGCAAGGCCTGGCCGGCCACCCTGCCGAGTATACATATAACCTCGGGTTTGATAATATTGAGTTGTTGTTTCAAAAAAGGGATACAGGCCTCAATCTCGTCTCTTACAGGGTCACGATTCCCGGGCGGACGACATTTCACCACATTACATATATACACCTCTTCACGAGTCAGCCCCATCCCGTTCCGGATGATCTTGGTCAACAGTATTCCTGCCTCACCCACAAAAGGCCTTCCCTCCCTATCCTCGTCCCGGCCAGGGCCCTCACCTACAAAGACTAACCTGGCCTGGTTAGACCCCTCCCCGAAGACCAGGCGGGTTCTGTCCTTATGAAGCTTGCACCGCCGACAGTCCCCTATGAATGCCTTTAACTGTTCAAGGGACTCGGCATTGCCTAATTGGTCGGAGGGCCTCCTGTCTCCATCCGTTTTAATGTCCGGACTCTTCAGTGAATCCTCTGAAATGAACGGCGGCTCAAGGCCTATCTCATGATTAGCCATTAGGAATTTCCTTAAATGCCCCAGGACTTCCTTGATTTCTTTTTTTTCTTTCAAAACCTGATGGTCTCGTAAAAAGTCAAATCCCGGACGGCTTTGTAAAAAGCGCCAAGTTCAAGGCACGCGAATCTCGTGTCACAAGGCGTACTTACAGTACGTCGCAGTGGCAACGAGATGAAGCGTAACGCAGAAATTGGACTTTTTACGAAGCTGTCAAAACCTGTTTTCAAAAATTGTCTTCGCCCTGTCCAGGACAAGATCGGCCAGTTCATCCTTAGTCATCAGGGGACAGTCTTCCATATGCCCGTCCCCGAAAATTATTTTGGCCACATTGGTATCAGTTTCAAAGCCTGCATCGTCTCGCGAAACATCGTTGGCCACAATCATATCCAGGTTTTTCGACCTCAATTTTTCTTTCGCATTGGTTAGCAGACTCTCTGTTTCCGCTGCAAATCCAACCAGAATGCAGGGGGACTTCTCTTTTGTCCTCCCTATTTGTGCTAAGATATCAGGGTTTTTGACCAATTCCAGCGTCAAGGAATCCGCTCCCTTTTTTATCTTATTCTGTGCGAATTCACGTGGCCTGTAGTCAGAAACAGCCGCGGCCTTAATAACGATATCGCAACCAGGGAGGTTATCAAAGACCGCCTGTCTCATCTCCTCCGCAGTTTTCACCCCGCAGAACTCAACACCGAGTGGAGGCTTCAATGTGGCAGGCCCGCTCACCAATATCACTGATGCCCCTCTGCGTGTTGCAGCCTTTGCCAGGGCATAGCCCATCTTGCCTGTCGACCTGTTGGTAATATACCTGACAGGGTCAATAGGCTCGACAGTGGCACTCGCTGTCACAAGTATTTTTAGCCCCGATAGATCATGCCGGGACAGCAAAATCCAGGCCTGTTCCGCAATATCCTCCGGCTCCGGCAGTCTGCCGAGGCCTTCAGTATGGCAGGCCAGTTGTCCCTCCGCAGGTTCCATAATCGTAATTCCTCTGTCCTTGAGACGCCCGATGTTTTCCTGTACCACAGGATTAACAAACATTTGAGTGTTCATTGAAGGACAGACCAATATCGGCGCCGTAGCTGCAAGGACCATGGTGGACAGGAAGTCATCTCCGATTCCGCCGGCCATCTTGGCAATAAAATTGGCCGTGGCAGGAGCAATAACAATCAAATCCGACTCCTGGGACCAACTGATGTGATCAATGGATGTCCCTTCCCGGCCAAACATATCCCATATAACCCTGTTGCCCGAAAGCGCCTCAAAGGTAAGTGGGGCAACAAAGCGGGTAGCATTCTGTGTCATTGCGACTTTTGTATGGGCATCCGCCCTTACAAAGATCCTGACCAGTTCAGCAGCCTTGTATGCCGCTATACCCCCGGACACACCAACAATAATTTCTTTTCCTTTCACTGTCGTCCTCTCGTTTTTTTATTTCTAAATTATACTCTTTTAACTGAGCTAATGCTACTGAAATTTAAGACAAACGATATGTAGGCAGGGGGACGCTCTTTAACAATTCAATAATTTACGGTGACTTCAAAAGTTACTAAGTTGTTAAAGAGCGTCCCCCTGCCCGCGATTTCACCTTGTTTTATTAGGGCTCTGTGACCCCATTCCCTGGTGTGGGAGGGCCGCCTTGTAAGGGCGGTCCTATCCCGATCGCTTTTTAGTTTAACCAGGGATTAAATAATCTTACACAACTTTGCTCCATATCAGCTACATTCCGGGTGACAACTGTTAAATCATGGACAATTCCTGTTGCGGCAATGAGGGAATCAATGGCCGGCATTGGTTTCCCTTTTTTCTCGGCGACACACTGAATTTTTCCCCAAGTAATTGAAACACGCATATCTATTCCGATGATCCGGTTTTGAAATCTATTTTTTAATTCATTCTCAACCCAAATTCGTAAATCTTTCTTTTTTTTGGATTCGGGTAATTTTTCTATACCTTTATGTAATTCCCCAAAAGTAAGAACTGAAACATAAAAACTTGTTTCATTTTCACTTAAAACCCAATCCACGACTTTTTTATTTGGTTCTGGTTTTGCCAACTCTGAAATCAAGCAGGTATCGAGAAGATAATTCATAATTCAATATCCCTTGAAACGCTTTTGTTACGTTCGACATCAATTGAAATCTTTGACAAAGGAGACGATTGAATGAAATGAAATAGATTGGATTTTGGTTTAACAATTTTATGATATTCTTCCACTGAAAGGACTACAATAGATTTTTTTCCATGCTTAGTTACGAATTGCGGACCTTCATACTGTGCTTTTTCAACAAGTTTGCTGAACTTATTTTTTGCTTCTTGCAATTGCCATATATGTCCCATAAGAAACCTCCTCAAGATATTACAAGTCTAGTCTGTCTAGATTGTAATGACTTTGGGCGACATTGTCAATTACATAAAATCTCTATGAATATATAGTGTTTCCAAGCGAACGGGGCGCGGGTGAGTAGCACGCGATAGCGTATCTGGCTCGAACCGCGTGGATGGGCCGCGCTTCGCTGATTCCACTTTAACCCTCGCCCCGATGGGTTCGGCGCGAAGCGTCGGACCCATCAAGTGATTGTATAGTTTTCTGTTTACTGTCTATTAATAAAATATCTTGACAAAAAACCTTGGCTTGCTTGGTATTTTGCTAACTGTATAGCATCCGAATATGTATGATAAACAGAAGGTGTTTAATCCCGTATGAAACAGGTCCCGTCACATATGAAGGTCCTTTATGGTGCGCATTTGAAGGATAAGGTAATCTCCAAGAGTGCCCATTTCCATTATCTAAAATGGCTGTGGTATTATTTGGACTTTTGTGAAAAATATCATCTGAATGAATTAAAGGATGAAAATCTTGTTCATTTTGTTGAAAAATTGAGGGACAAGAATCAGACTGCTCAACAACAAAAACAGGCATATCATGCTATATTGTTATTCTATGAATTAGCAGGACCAATTAATTCTGAGAAGGTAGCATTATTAAATAATAACGATGATAAATTAGCAACAAAAAAAGATGTTTTAAAACTAACAAACGCCAGTTGGACGCCGGTCTACGATGGGCTAATCTCTGAAATCAAACTAAGACATTGAAGTCTAAAGATTAAAATTGGAATTGCGGGTGTGCGCTTGGGCTTATGTCGAATATCCAGAGACATGCGGCAGTTTTTGACGGCGCGTTCATTCTGTGATAGAAACCGTTGATGGCAATAACGTCAATGGTGCAGATGCTGTGATAAATAGCCGTTTCTGGATAGGCACGAGTTATGAATATTTTCTTGCAGCCATCTGCCAGGGGGATTGGAAATGAGCAAACAAAACAGGTCCATTTATGTCTGCCAGAGCTGTGGCTACCAGACGCCAAAATGGATGGGTCGGTGCCCTGACTGCGGCCAATGGAACAGTATTGTAGAGGAGACACAAAGGCCGGAGGGCAAGGTACGTAAGTCCCCCTCGATGACCCGGCCCCAGGCCATTGATGCTATCTCCCTTGCACCCGAACCAAGGCTCAAGACAGGTATCTCGGAGTTTGACCGGACTCTCGGGGGTGGTATTGTCCCCGGGTCTCTGGTCTTGGTCGGTGGTGACCCGGGAATAGGGAAGTCGACCCTTATTCTCCAGGTCCTCGACGCGTTGGCCAAACAGGGTCTTTGTGCACTTTACTTGTCAGGGGAAGAGTCGGCTCAGCAGATCAAGTTGAGGGCCGAGAGGTTATCGGTCCATTCTAATTCCCTGTACATAGTCACAGGCACCTGCATTGAAGACCTTTTTGAAGGCATAGATTCAATAAAGCCGGATATCCTGGCAGTTGATTCAATCCAGACTTTTTATACTGATGCCATTACTTCAGCACCTGGAAGTGTTGGGCAGGTGAGGGAGGTAGCCTCCCGATTGATGATCTATGCAAAGCAATCCGGGCTCCCGGTTTTTCTGATTGGACATGTGACCAAAGATGGAGCTATTGCAGGGCCAAAAGTCCTGGAACATATAGTGGATACGGTCCTTTATTTCGAGGGTGACAGGGGACACGTATTCAGGATATTGAGGTCAGTCAAGAATCGTTACGGCTCCACTAATGAGATAGGAGTCTTCGAGATGAAAGACACCGGCCTTACAGAAGTTGGGAATCCTTCCAGGATCTTCCTTGAAGAAAGACCAAAGGGAGTGCCGGGCACTATTGTAATTCCCTGCATTGAAGGGACAAGGCCCGTGCTCGTGGAAATACAGGCCCTGGTTGGGCCAAGCCCCCTGGGCATGCCCAGGAGAACCGCAGTCGGAGTGGACCATAACCGGATTTCTCTTCTTGTGGCTGTGCTCGGAAAAAGGATTGGCATGCAATTGGGAGACCAGGATATCTTTGTCAATGTGGCAGGGGGATTAAGAGTGGAGGAACCGGCAGCTGATGTCGCCATTGTCTCTGCCATGATGTCCAGTTTTCTGGACAGACCGGTGGACAGGGAAACGGTCGTATTTGGCGAAGTGGGTCTGACAGGCGAGATTCGGGGGGTGAATCAGCCTGGCCTCAGGATCAAGGAGGCGAAGAAACTGGGCTTCTCAAGATGTCTTCTGCCAAGGAGCAGTCTGGAGGGCTCAAGCGCTCCACAAGAAATAGCTCTGGAAGGCGTAGGATCCGTTCAAGAGTTGTACGAACTGCTCTTCAGATGATAGGACAACCTTTGAACCCCTGAACGGTTGCAATATCAACTAAAACCTGCAATTAGCTTTTAGCAATTAGCCGTTAGCTTAAAGACTACAAGCCTTTGTATAACTTTACGCTGAATTGAAACTTTCATTTTTTGATGCAACTGTATTGTCTGACAACTAATTGATTTTATGCAGCTAATAGCTAACGGCTAACCGCTAATTGCATTTTTTAGGTATCTCTTTATCCTCTCCATTTTATGACTTCAGACATCGGGACCCTTTCTGATCTTGGCTGGTTAATGAGAGCCTCTGTGTCCCTGTACCCCACAGCCACACCAATGACCACATGTTTTTCATCCGGAAGGTTTAATTCCTCTTTTATGTCATTGTCAAATGCAGCGATCAGGCCAATGGGACAGGTCCCAAGGCCGAGCCCATGAGCTGCCAGCACGAGGTAACCCACCACTATGCCGATATCAGTCAACCGTGCCTCTGAAAAAGCTTCATCTATAGTGATGATAACCGCGGTTGGCGCACCGTAGAAGTTGCAACTCCCTTCGTTAACAAAGTCCTGAAAAGAGGTGTGCTCGGGCAGACCTGGAAGCATTACATCCAAAAGTCTCCTCTGCCTTTCCATAAAATATTCCGGCAGCAGGCTTTTGGCACCCGGCCCGCATGAGATGTTCCTTTCTCTCATTCGTTTTACCAAAAGCCTGCTTAGCCGCTTCCTTTCTTCGCCTGAAACCACGGTAAATTCCCATGGTTGAAGGTTTATTGCCGAGGGACACCGGGTGGCCAGCTCGAGGAGAGTTTCCAAAGTTTCCCTGTCTACCGGTTTGTCAAGAAAACCGCGAGTGCTGCTTCTTTCTTTAGTCGCCTTTAAAAGATCCATTATTTGCTCCCTTGGAATTCTGGATATTAGGTAACTACTCAGGTGGATAGGCTAATAACCTGAATTACGATATATTTGTCGTTTGCGTTTTGTCGGGTCAGTTTTCAAATAAGGTTTTCCACAATTGTCGTCACACGCCTGGCAATGGACAGGCATGATGTGAGCCCCGGGCTGTCAATGCCGAGAAGGTTGATAACATTCTTGTGAGTCGAATCGGCCTCGATAACGAAATCCGGATATCCTTTCAGTCTTGCCTGCATCCAGGTCTGGTGCCAGATAAGGTCTTCAGGTTTTAGGCCCGGGAAAAAATGGTTGACCTTTTCTGCAAAGACCCCGGCTGGAGTTGGCTGATCCGACTTTGCATCTCGATGACTGACCGGGACCAGTCTCGGTCCAATTAGTACTGTCCGGTCCAAGGCCGGGGGATAGGAAAGGTCACCCAAGGTCGGCGTCAGATGGATGCCTACAGTAAAATGACGGCCGTGTGGAGTTGTCACAAATTCCGGCGTGGGATAGACATTCATCCCCATAAGCCCTGTTTCAGGTCTTTTATGCGCATAAAACTTGTAGCTCTCACCGGTTACGGGATCAAGTTCGTATGGCGAACGGGGGTCCACCATGAGGGCGAAGAGATCTGCATCCACGCCCGCAGCATTTATGACGATCCTTGACTTGATATAATCCACCCGATTGTCTCGGTACTGAATGGTCAATCGATTGAAATCACCGTCTTTATCAAAACCGATCACCTCGGTTCCAGTGATGAATTGAACACCTTTTTGAGATGCCAGCGCATGTAATTGGTATACTAAGGTAGTTGGTTCCACGATACCTGCAGTAGGGACCATCAATGCACATGCAGCCTTAACGTTGGGCTCCAGGGTATTGACTTTTGAACCCGGTATCCTCTCTACTCCCGGTACGAGATTTTCGGTTGCCCTTTGTAGATATATGTCAAGAACGTCTTCTTCTTTGGGGGTCGTGGCTACCACGAGCTTTCCCGTTTTCAGAGCAGGAACCTTGAAGCGCTCGCAGAATTCATAGAGCAGTTGATTTCCTTTCACGCAAAGGCCGGCCTTCAGCGGTCGCGTCTCCTGATCATAGTATATCCCGGAATGGATCACCCCGGAATTCCGGCTTGACTGGTTTTCTCCACTGGTGATCCCTGGGTTTTTTTCAAACACGAAGATATCATCGCAAAGCCTGGAAAGCTCCCTTGCGATGGCGCAACCCACAACACCCCCACCTACAATGGCAATTTTGATTTCGGTTTCCACAATCCTTGACTCTCCGAGCGCTTAAGCTTGTCATTTTTTAGCAGAGCGATTTCCGTTGGGCAAGACAAAAATCTTATAACCTTTTTGAGACAAAAATATTGCGATTTCATGGGGAAGGCGTAATGGAGTAACAAAAATGTCGTTTCCGTGGGTATCTGAAAAGATGACTCCAGACAGGTCAAATGTTATGTTTCTTGAACCATCTCCCGCCACGGCCATGAAGGTCTTGGGTCCGGAGTAATATTGAACACCGAGGAAATCAAGGGTCCTGGCAACCATGGCCAGCGGTTCCTTTTCCCGTGCCATGGATAGCACCAGAATCTGGTGTTCGTTCAAAAGGGAGATTATTACCGGGTCCAGGCCGGTCAGGTCAATTACGGCGTCGCTTCCTTTGATCTTCAGGAAGAAATCCGCCTTAACGATCAATTTGAAGTCAGTCTTTTGGCCCCGAAAAGCAGGGATCTCTACATTGGTGGAATAGGTTTGTCCAGTAAGGTTTAAGAGAGATTCTATTAATGATGACGGATCACTTGCACTATCCATTATGTTGGCGTCGGCATTCGCATTAAGCCTATTATCATCAGCCGGGGGATAGTCGATAATCCTGATACCTGACTTTTTTAGATAATCCTTTATGATACGGGGTGTGTGATGCCTGTAACTCTCTATCAAATCAATGACAACAAAGCTCACCCCTTTGTATGAACTGGTTTTAGGCAGGGTCACGATCCAGTCCCCGGTGATCTTCAAAGGTATGTCTCCACCCAATTGAAGGAACTCGCCCTTTTTGAATACCTTGGGATAATTGCATGATCTCAGGATCTTGTCCAAGGAGGATCTCAGATTGTCCTTTTCCCCAAGCCGGACCACATGGTAATTTGTCCAGTTTGATTCAATGATTTTGGCCATTTCATCCGGGAGTTTGCTATGGAGGTCCACGATTACCCTTTGGCCACTTTTAAGGTTGATAATGGGGAAAGACATTGCCCCCAGGTCTATCTGCCCACCTGATTTTAATGGAATAAAATGCCGGCCGGTCTGGATCCACTCCTCACCTATTTCCAAAAATATAAAACTCAGGTCCCTGGATAACGGGTCTTGGTTTTGCTTGCGTTTTGGTGAAATCGCCGCGGCAATTGGTCTTCTTATGACCTCAGGACAATAGATAGGAAGCCTGATTTTTTGGCCGGGATATATCAGATTGAGGTCTTTAATGGCAGGATTAAATTGCTTAACAAGTTCAAGATATTCGCCGTACATCTCCCTGCGGGTGATATCATACCGTGCGACAATGACCTTGCTCAGACTGTCACCAGGCTTAACCGTATAGCTCTCAAGATCCATGTCTTTGAGTTCGGAGACCGCAATTTTCTCCGGCTGGGATGGTCCGGTGCGCCCGGAATCACCTGTAAAAGGAACAACTTTGAGTGGGATGATAATCTTCTCGCCCGGATGAATCAGATCAATATTGCTCAGTGATGGGTTCAGTTGTTTGAACAGGGAAAGCAATTTACGAAGGCTATGATGTTTCGCCAGGCCTTTCTTCCTAAAGATTTTGGACACGTGATCGCCTGTTTTAACAGTATAGACCTGTGTCAGGACTTTTGTGTCGCCCACCTGGCGGAGATCTTTTTGTATCTCTGCAGTCTTGACAAGAGAAATAGAATAGGTCTTTTCCTTATGCTTGGCCTGGGCCTGCACGTACTTTAAGGAGAGAAAAATCAGGAGAATACTACATCCTGCCCAAAATACGAACCTGGAAACTCCGCCAAGATTTTTTCTGAACAGTATAATATTTGACAATGTCAGATACGACCTTTAACTTTAAGCATTTGCCCGGTAATCCTAATTTTTACAAGAGATCCCTCTGTCCTCTATCCATGTGGAAGCCATAATTAGAATTGCCGACATTTACCATGGGTAGTGGTTAAAGCCGGTTAATTTTGTTAATAATAAAGGATTGACCTTTATATTGTCAATATTATTTTAATTTGTGCGCTTGTTTTACTATATATTGGTGCCTTTGAAACAATCTTATACTGTATGTAGTATTTTTTCTTTACAAGAGCTCAATAATCTGATACAAGCTTGTTGGGGTATTGCCTTTTGCGTTCCTGCCGATCTATTGGCCAAACAAAATCAGGGCAACGGAGAACATCATGAAGATCAAGAAGCTTTCTATCCTTGGTTTCAAGTCTTTTATGGACAGGCTTGAAATGACGTTTCCCCTTGGAATCAGCGGGGTTGTCGGACCAAATGGTTGCGGGAAAAGCAACATTGTAGATGCAATCAGGTGGGGCATGGGGGAGCAGAGCTCTAAAGAGCTAAGGGGCCGACGTATGGAAGACGTGATATTCAATGGTTCCGGGGAGCAAAAGCCCTTAGGTATGGCAGAGGTTTCCATAATATTTGAAAACGGTGATGGCCATTTCCCCACTCCATTTACAGATGATACCGAGATATCCGTTACCAGACGCTTGTATCGTTCCGGTGAAAGCGAGTATCGACTTAACAATGTCCCGTGCCGGCTCAAGGATATCCAGGGGGTCTTTATGGATACCGGCTTAGGGAACAAGGCCTATTCCATTATTGGTCAGGGCAGGGTCGGGAGCATCTTGGAGCAACGACCGGAAGATACCAGGGTCATGCTGGAAGAGGCGGCCGGCGTCACAAAGTACAGAAAAAAAGTTGAGGCATCACAAAAAAAGATAGAATATACCGAAACTAATCTTCTACGTGTAGAAGATATCCTGGCAGAAGTTCAGAAACAGATGCGATCCCTTAAGAGACAGGCTTACAAGGCCAAACGCTATAAGGCCATTTCCGGGGAAATTCAAAATCAGGAACTCATTCTTTATTCCAACACCTATCACCAACTTGAGCAAGAGTCTGGAAACAGACTGAGATCGACCGATGACCTTGTTCGGCAACAGCTGATTAGAACCACTGAACTCTCTAAACTCCATGCGCAAACAGAGACAATGAACCTGGAACTGGAAGAAAAAGACGGGATCTTGTCAGGGCTTAGAAAAGGCTATCTCCACTTAAGAGACAGAGTTCAAAAGAAGGAGGCCGGGCTTGAGGCGTTGGCAAGGGAAATAGAAATGCAGGATGAGCTAAAGGCCAGGCTGAGAGCCGAACAGGAGGAATTAGGGCACAAGCTCATTGGTCTTGAGGACGAAAAAACATCCCTTCGAGAAAAGATAGACAAGGTGGAGATACGCTCTCAGGACTTGAATGCTGAGATATCCCTGAAAGATAAAAGGATGGAAAGCCGGAGACAGTTTCTAAATACTGTGAAGCGGGATTTTGAAAAGGCCAGGCTGTTAATGAACGAGGGTATGAATCAAGAGGTCGGATTAAGCCATGAATCAAGCTACTTGAACAAGCTGCTTGATGAGATCACGGATAGCAAGTCGAGACTTGAAAAAGAATTAGAAGTCGTCAGGAATAAGATTACAAAGATAATAGAGGCCTCTGAAAGGAACAACCTTGGTAGAGAGGCTGCTGGTGAGCGATTAGATGAGATTGAAAGGTCTGTTGAACATGAAAAAATGAACAGTGAAGAACTGGAGGATGTGAAAATACGAGTTGAGACGGATCTTAAGGCACTTGAGACGGATCTTAACCTGTGCAAGACGCGATTAATCAGTATGCAGGGCCTGACAGAGAATTTCGAAGGATATAAGATGGGAGTCAGGACCATAATGAAGGCCAAGGATCTTGAGCCACTCCAGGAGGGCCGCATCTTGGGACTTGTTGCGGATCTTATCGAGGTAGATCACAAGTATGAACAAGCCGTTGAAGCGGTTCTTGCCGATGAATTGCAATACATAGTCGTGGAATCTCAAGAAGATGGCGAGGAGTCTGTTGATTACCTGAGAAAGCAGAAAAAAGGAAGAGCCGGTTTTATCCCTCTCAAGGATTTACATGCAAAAGGCAACGGACAGCCAATGGTAACACGGTTTCCTCTTATAAGGGACCTTGTGTCGGTGCCGGATGAATTAAGTTCTGCCGTGGCGGCCCTGCTCGGAGATACAATGGTCGTGGACAATCTGAAAGAGGCAATATCAGCATGGAACCACAACGGGAAAGATCAATGTTTCGTGACCATTGATGGAGACATTGTGGATCAAAGGGGCGTAATAAGCGGTGGAAAACTTACCAGGAGTTCCGGCGGCCTGCTTGCAAGAAAGCGAGAAACCCAGGAACTAAAAGAACAGGCTGTTGTTTATGGAAAAAAAAGAGATGATTTAGCACTGAAACTCGAACACATAATCACACAGATCAAGGAAAAAAGGAATTCTATTGAGGCCCTGGCAGAGGATAGATGGACCTGCCAGGAAGAGATAAACGAGTTTGACAAAATCCTCTTTCGCTTTGGTCAAGAGCTGGATCAATCAGAGAAATTATCCCAGAAAATATCAGACGATCTGGTGAAAAAAGGCAAAGATCAGAAAAGGCATAAACAAGATCTCTTAGGGATTGATGAGGAGCTTCATGTATTGAAAGCAAGGCGCCGGGAAGAAGATGTGTATATCCAAAAAAAGGAGCTTGAGCTTAAAGAGGCTGAGGAAGAATTCGATCAATGTCGAGATGAGGTGACAAAACTTAAGGCGGATAGCCGCGTACTCAGGGAAGAACAGAACAGTCTAATCCGGGAGATTGAAAGGCTTGACAACCACGCCGATGACTCCCGGAATCGCCTCGAGAGGATCGAGGAGGATATTTCATCAGGGGTTATGAAATGCGATGAGTATCAAGAGAAAAGGGAGGCCTTCAAGGACGAGCTTATAGTACTTTATGAAAAGCTGAAAAAGGCGGAAGGAGATACAAATCGCGCTGATCGGGAGCGACGTGAATTACAGGACAGGATCAGGGAAAAAGAGGAAAGCGAGAATCGTGTACGGGAAAGAATCGACGTGCTTAAGGATGAAATCAACAGGGCCAAGATGGAGCACTCGGAAATCAGCTTTAAGATGAACAATCTGGTGGAAGTGACCAGGGATAAATTCAATATCAATTTGCACGATATCTACAGGCAGCACTTGGATGAAGACTTCTCTCACGCAGCATTGGAAGAGAAGATCGAACGTCTGAAGAGCTTGAGGCTGAGCTTGGGAGAAGTAAATCTCATGGCCATTAAAGAACACGAAGCCCTGAAAGAACGTTATGAGTTCATCAAGAACCAGCGTGAAGACCTTATCAGATCAATCGAGTCTCTGAGAGCTGCTATAGACAAGATCAACAGGATGTCTGAGAAAAAATTCAAAAAGGTTTTTTACGATGTAGACAAAAAGCTAAAAGAGGTTTTTCCGATTCTTTTCAACGGAGGCACGGCAGGTCTAAGATTGACCAACGAGGATAGACCCTTGGAAAGCGGGATTTTGGTGGAAGTAAAGCCTCCAGGCAAGAGGCTTAGTCATATGGGTCTGCTTTCCGGTGGTGAAAAGGCCCTGGTGGCCATGTCCCTCATCTTTGCTATTTACATGATCAAACCGAGCCCGTTTTGTCTTCTTGATGAAGTGGATGCCCCATTGGACGAAGCCAACATTGATCGGTTCAATAAACTGCTGAAAGAGATCCAAAAAACATCTCAGATCATCGTGGTTACGCACAATCGAAGGACCATGGAGATCGCCGACCGTCTTTATGGCATTACCATGGAAAAGCAAGGAATATCCGATATCGTGTCGGTTGACATTCACGGTGAAAGTCAACTACTTGGCTAAAGCCGATAGCTTGAGGCACGAAGGCACATAGTTTCAAAGGCACAAAGGAATATTTTTCATCTTTCATGTGTGCCTTTGACTGTTTTTCACATAGAGGTAATAGAGGTTTATGGCTATAATTTTCGGAAAAAAAAACAAAACAAAGGATGACAAGCCGTCGGTTCAGGAGAATGGATTTTTCCAAAGGCTTAGAACCGGGCTCTCAAAAACAAGAAATAGCTTGACCGGAAGGCTTGATCGCTTATTTCTGGGCAAGAAGGAGATCACCGATGATTTATTGGAAGAAGTGGAAGAAATCCTTTTCACTTCAGATATTGGCGTTGTAACCACCCAGGAACTGATTGATCTGGTTCAGGAAAAGGTCAAGAGGAAAGAGCTGAGAGATCCCGATAAATTGAAGGGGGTTCTTAGAGATCAAATCCTTTCTTTTCTTGAAATTCCACCTGTAGACCATACGTTGCCGGGGTCGGGGGAACCTTTAGTAATTATGGTCATAGGCGTTAATGGAGTGGGAAAGACAACGACAATCTGTAAGGTTGCACATAGTCTTAAGTCACAGGGGAAGGAGGTTGTGCTGGTAGCCGCCGATACTTTCAGGGCAGCAGCCGTTGAGCAACTCGTTGTCTGGGGTGAAAGGATCGGAGTAGAAGTTGTAAAGCAGGCTCCCGGTGCTGATCCATCTGCCGTTGTTTTTGATGCCCTGAGTTCTTCCATTTCCAAGGCCATTGATGTGGTCTTGATCGACACTGCAGGACGTCTTCATACCAAAAAGAATCTCATGGAAGAACTTCAGAAAATCTACCGCGTAACCGGCAAGAAGCTTCCAGGCGCACCCCATGAGGTGTGGTTGGTCCTGGATGCCACTACCGGCCAGAATGGCATTTCACAGGCCGAGGTATTCAATGAGGCATTAGGCGTAACAGGTATTGTGTTGACAAAACTGGACGGGACAGCAAAAGGGGGCATAGTCATAGGCATTTCACATCAGCTCGGAATACCCATCAATTATGTAGGGATTGGAGAAAAGGTCGATGATCTCCGGCCTTTCAGCCCCTCGGAATTTGTGAAAGCCATTTTTGACTGACAAGCACGAGTGCGTTTTGAAATTGCCTCTGAAGTTATTGAGAACTTACAAAACAGACTATGAAACAAAATATCGTTGAACGCAAAATCATGTGGGGAGACCTGGATGCGTTAGGCATTGTGTTCTATCCCAGGTACTACGAGTGGATCGATGCCTGCGGTCACCAGTTTTTCGAAGCAATCAATTTGAGCCTTGGTGACCTGTGGCATGAGAGAAAAATCCTCTTTGGCCTGGTAGAAACATCATGTCGCTATTTCAGGCCGGGAAGATATCACGAGAAGATCCGCATTTCTACCAATATCGATGCATTACACGAAAAGATATTGGTCTTGAAACACAGCATAAGCTCCTTGACAGACAATGCGCCCATGGTCGAAGGATTAGAAAAAAGAATCTGTCTAAACGTATCTGACCCGCAGAATTTCCGCGCCATCTATATCCCTGAGGATATCTACTCTGTGCTGAAACAAGCAATGGATGGAATATAATCAAAGGGCTCTCATCCACTCAGGCCTGAGGCCGATCTCCCCTTTCAGTGCACTGTCTATCTGGTCTATGGCCTGCTGTTTGCCTTCCGGGTACATGGCCTTTACCGGCAGATAGTTGGAGGCATGATTGGAGAAAAACATGCCTTTGCTGAGGTTTGTGTTTGCAATCATCTCCCTCAGTTCCAGCAAAAATTCTCTCTCACTCGGCAGTTCGAATCTTCCCTTTCTGAAATCCTCATAAAGCGGGGTGTCAGGCATTAGCATCACGGTGAGGGCCCCCACATAATCCGGGTCCATGGCGCTTAGGAGTTCACCCGTTGCCTTGGCATGCTGAAGCGACCTCTCCCTGCCGGCAATGCCCAACAAGACAGTCACGGAAAGCTTGATCCCGGCATCTATGACCTTCCTTCCCATGTTAATAAGGTTCTGGGCGCTGGATCCCTTATGGATGTCTTTCAATACCTCATCATCCCCTGTTTCCACGCCCATAAAAAGTATGCCAAGGCCTTTTTCCCTCAATTCGATGAGTTCTTCAGGAGATTTCATCTTTATGCTCTTGGAATTGGCATAGGCCCCGACTCTCTTCACCCAGGGTAGATGTTCCTGAATTCGGTCAAGAATCCACGTCAACTTCTTCTGTGGGATAATAAGGGCATCTCCATCCATTAGAAATGCTTTGTCCTGCCCCCTCATATGCTTTGAGGCAAAAAGGATATCACCAAGAATGGTACTATCATCCTTGATGGTAAATCGCTTGTCTTTGTAAGTGCCGCAAAAAGTGCATTTATTGTGGGAACATCCAAGGGTTACCTGAAGAAGGATGCTGTAAGCCTCGCTGGGTGGCCTGATGCAGCTTCCTTCATAATGCATTCCTTTGTCTTCGGCGTATTGCATGACTTATTATTCTCCTTATAAACTTATCTACCCAATTTCCGGCCGGAAGCGCGCTGAACTATCTAAGATAGTCTCTGAACGAAAACCTCGAAATGAAAACGAACACAACATCAATCATGAGGTTTTACTAAGTTGGGATTGATTCCATTAATCCAAAATCCAAAATCGTGCCTGAGCAGGGTTTTCGTTCAGGCACTAAATATTATAATCCCAAGACTCCAAAAGTCAATTGGAGGCCTGACAATAAAGGGGAACGTTGGTTCCAAAACGACTTACGAGGCAAAAAATCTGTTCAACATGATTCAGTATAAAAATAAAATATTTTTATACGCTTGATGCGTTTTAAGGCAATATGATAGTATGCCATTGGGTTTTATCATCATGAGGCGCGATTGCAACTTGATTATTGCGTAACTATTCAGGAGGCACAAAGCCAAAGAAAAAGCGGCTCCTCGCTGTTTTGTATTGGTAAATCCCAGGTTCCCCAGTATTTTTTCTAATAATCTGTCAGAATCTCCAAAAGAGGTAGGTCATGAAACTCGAAAAATTCCCCCGGGCCAGCCGAATCGTATGCACACTCGGTCCGGCGACCGATTCATCAGAGGTCCTTGAGCGCATGGTCCGCGCCGGAATGAATGTGGCGCGACTCAATTTCTCTCACGGCACACACGAAAGCCATCAAGCGACTTTTAATCGGTTGAGGGATGTCTCACAAAAGGTTGGTATTGATGTAGCGATCCTACAGGATTTGCAGGGTCACAAAGTGCGCGTGGGACACGTTGTGGGCGGGGAGGCGATAGAACTCTCACTCGGCCGGAAGATCCGCCTCGGCACTGGAGAGGCGGTCACTGCTGAGAGGATCGGCATCGACTACCAGGGGATAGGGAATTTCGTCGAACCAGGGAATCATATCTACTTGGATGACGGGATGATCGACCTTGAGATACGGACCAGGGAAGGCGAAGATCTCATCTGTGAAGTGATGGTCGAGGGTGCACTCAAAAGCCGCAAGGGGGTGATCTTCCCTCATTCCGAACTAAAATTTCCACTGATTAACGAGAAGGATCTATCGGACGCCAGGTTCGGCGTTGAACTCGGTGTCGATATGGTTGCCATGTCCTTTGTTCGTTCTGCCACCGAGATTTTCGAGATGCGAATCCGTATGGGAGAGTGGGGCTCCAAGGATCCATTCATCATTGCCAAGATCGAAGACCGAAAAGGGATCGAAAATATTGACGAAATCCTCCATGTAGCCGACGGCATTCTAGTTGCACGTGGAGACATGGGGGTAACCCTGCCGAGAGAGCAGGTGCCGGCCATTCAGGCCAAGATCATACAAAGGGCGAATACCCGTGGAATACCCGCCATTACCGCAACCCAGATGCTCGAGTCGATGACCTTCCACCGTCAGCCGACCCGAGCGGAAGTGACCGATGTCTACGGGGCAATCATTGCAGGGAGTGATGCGGTGATGCTCTCGGGCGAGACTGCGTCCGGGCATTATCCGGTGGAGGCGGTTGAAGAGATGGATCGCATTTGCTGTGCCGCTGAGGAGGAGTTGAAGATGCGCCACCATGATGCTCCTCACATTGAGGGCAGAGAGGAACTACCCGACCGCATGGCCGAAGCAACCGCCACACTGGTCAATAATATGAAGGCCCGCTGCGTAATCGGCTGCTCCCTGTCGGGATCTACCCTGCGGTCACTGTCCTCAGCGCGTATAGCGGTTCCGGTCTACGGTGTGGTGGCCAGTGACCGGGTCTTACGCCGGCTTCTGCTCCACCGCGGTCTTTCCATTGTGACCATGCCCCTGAGAAAGCACCTCGCTGAATTAGTCAACCCTATGCTCGATCGGCTAAAAGCAGAAAAAATCATTTTGTCCGGTGATCGGGTTGTGATGGTTGCGGGGGAAATTGATGACCAGGGCCGATCAACCTATCTCGCCAAGGTCTATGTGATCAACTGAAATGCATCGTCTGAAACAGGGGGGTTAGGGGGACGTTCCATCAATAAGTAATTAACTCAATCTATCAGTCTATAATTGTTTGCTTTGGCGATCCGCTCACCCCTTTGCACAGCATACCCGACCCCTTGACCGGTCATGCCAAAAAGTCTTGCCAAATCTGCCA
>JAYEIR010000244.1:0-9303 GCA_034660135.1 Thermodesulfobacteriota bacterium | reverse complement strand
ATAGTGTCCTTTAACTCTATGCGACTATCTTGCTGACTTTCGCAGCACACACCTTGTACTCTGGTATCCCGGCAATCGGGTCATAAACCGGATTTGTGAGCATGTTTGCGGCCGCCTCTTGGTAATGGAAGGGAATATAGATTATCCCTTTACCAATCCGTTTTGTAACAAAGGCCGGAGGCCGGATTTCGCCCCGTCTACTGCTCACCATGACTGTTTCTCCGTTAGTAATGCCGAGTTCCTCAGCATCATCGACCGAGATCATAACCATTGGGCCTGCGAGATTATTCAATCCCTGAGTTTTTCTGCTCATAGTGCCTGTATGGAAGTGCTGTAGTACACGGCCTGTTGTCAGGATCAGGGGGTATTCTCCATCGGGAAGCTCTGCAGGCTCTTTGAAGGTTATACCTTTCATCATACCCTTGCCGCGTGTAAAATTGCCTTTATGGAGGTATGGTGTCCCAGGGTGATCAAGGCTTGGGCACGGCCACTGCAGGCCTGTATCTCCAACCCTCTCCCATGTAATACCCGCATACGAGGGGGATAGCTCGCAAATTTCTTCGGCAATGTCATGAGCGGAGTCATAGTTCCAGTCGCTCCCCATTGCATTTGCAATATCCTGGATAATGCACCAGTCCTCTTTTGCCTGTCCTGGTGATTGGAGGACTTTTCTTATGCGCTGTGCCCTTCTTTCCGTGTTTGTGAAAAGGCCGTCTTTTTCCGCAAATGAAGCGGCAGGCAACACGACATCTGCGACCTGGGCGGTTTCTGTAAGAAAAATATCCTGCACAACGAGGAGGTCAAGATTTTCAAGCTCTTTTTTCACATGGGTAAGATCCGGGTCACTCATCATTGGATTTTCACCCATGACATAAAGTGCCTTAAGCGAGCCACTCCCGGCCCCTTCCAGCATCTTTATCATAGTAAGACCCGGTTTGTTGGAAAGCTTCTTGTTCCATGCCTTTGAAAATTTCTCCACAACCTCTTCATTGGCCACTGCCTGGTATGAAGTAAAGACAACGGGAAGTGCGCCCATATCACAGGCACCCTGCACATTACTTTGACCTCTCAGAGGATTGACACCGCCTCCGTTTATACCGAGATTACCGCATAACATCTGGATATTGGCTGTAGACATAACATTGTCTACCCCGGTTGTATGCTGTGTAATACCCATGGCATAGAAGAGGCCGGCTGTTTTCGCCTTTCCGAATAATTCCCCAATATCTCTTATCTGCTGTGCAGGTACTCCGGAGATCTTTTCCACTTTTTCGGGCGGATATTCCTTGACTGTTGATTTGAGTTCATCAAACCCTTCACAACGTTCCTCTACATATTCCTTGTCATGCCAGCCATTCTCTATGATTACATTCATAATCCCGTTAAGTACGGCAACGTCCGTACCTGGGCGGTGGCGGGCATATATAGTTGCATACTTTGCCATATTGATCTCTTTGGGATCAATGACAATCAATTTGGTATCGCCGGAGCGTACAGCCTGTTTGATCCTGCTCCCAATAACCGGATGGGCCTCAGATGTATCAGAACCGATAATCAGGATTACATCAGCTTCTTTGATGCCTGCTATATCATTGGTCATTGCGCCGGAACCGAATGCGGCAGCCAGACCGGCTACCGTGGAACTGTGTCAGAGACGGGCACAGTGATCAACATTGTTTGTGCCTATCTCCCTTCTCATGAATTTTTGAAACGCATAGTTTTCTTCATTGGTTACTTTTGCTGAAGCCAGCCCTCCGATTGCATCAGGACCATATTCTTTTTTGATGCTGTTAAATTTATCTGCAACAAGTGTTATGGCTTCTTCCCAGGTAGCTTCTACTAATTGACCTTCATTATTACGGATTAAAGGAGTGGTTAAGCGCTCCTCAGAAGTAATAAAGTCATAGCCGTATCGTCCCTTGACGCAGAGCATGCCGTCATTTGTCGGGGCTCCCTCTACGCCTGTCACTCTCACGATCTCGTTGGTCCTTTCATTGACATGAAATGTGATCTGACAACCGACGCCGCAGTATGAACAGACTGTATCAACTTTTCTTAGTTCCCATGTACGGCCTTTACCAATAGATTTTTTGTCAATAATCGCGCCCACAGGGCAGAGCTGGACACATTCCCCGCACTGGACACAGGTGGATGATCCCATGGGAAGATCATCATCGCAGATCACCTTTGTTTGATTGGCACGAAAGCCGAAGTCGAGGACTTCGTTTGTTACCGTGGTGTTACACCCGGCAACACACCGGCCGCAACTAATACATTTTGAATGGTCGCGATAGATAAACTCAGAGGAGTCGTCTATCTCCATGTCTTCTTCAGGAAGATTGAACGCAGGGTGTTCAATACCAAGATAATACGCGGCATCCTGGAGTTCGCAGTTTCCATTCTTTTCGCAGGAGACACAATCGTGATGACCTGACGAAAGAAGCAAATCCACAACAAGTTTCTGGGCTTCCAGTACCTTCTCGGAGTTTGTAGTAACCTCCAATCCTTCTTTTGCCTCAAAAGTACATGATGTCTGCAATCCTCTCAGTCCCGCAACTTCAACCACACATGCCCTGCACTTTGCGGCCGGACCGGTCTTTGTGTGATAACACAATGAGGGGATGTAAATCCCGTTTTCTCGCGCTACATCAAGAACTGTCTGGCCTTCAAGGGCTTCAAATGTCCTGCCATTAATAGTGATTTGCATATGAACTCCTTTGTGTTTTTGGTGAGTTACTGACTAACCAGTGCATCAAACTCATTCCTGAATTTCGTAATCATCGCCTCAATCGGCATGGCAAAGGCATCGCCGGTCGGGCATATAGTCAGGCCTTTTACGTTTTTGCATATATCAAGGACTGATTTTATATCTTGTTCCTTGCCTGTGCCGCTTAGTATTCTTTCAAGTAGTTTTACTATAGTAATTGAGCCCACACGACATGGTGTACACTGGCCGCATGATTCATGTGCATAGAATTTGATTGTGCGAAGCGCAATCTTAGGTATTGATACAGTATCGTTTATCACGATAATACCGCCCGAACCAAGCATAGTCCCCGCCTTAAGGCATTCGTCATAATCCATTTTCAGGCCGTCGATCTCGCCGGCCTTCATAATGGGCACGGACAAGCCTCCGACGATTACGGCCTTAAGTTTGCCCTTCACACCGCCTGCCGCCTCTAAAATCTCCGGCAACAGGGTTGCCATCGGGTATTCGTACATGCCCGGCCTGTTCACATGGCCACTTACGCCGAAAAGCTTTGGGCCGAAGTTCCCTGCCTCGCCTATTTCTTTGAACGTATCAACACCGTTCTCAATGATATAGGGTAAACAGGAAAGGGTTTCGACATTATTGACGATGGTGGGGCACCCATATAGACCAACATTCGCAGGGAATGGTGGTTTGATCCGGGGATTCCCCCGCTTACCTTCAAGTGATTCGATAAGGGCGGTTTCTTCACCGCATACATAAGAACCTGCACCCCTGTGTACAATAATATCAAGATCAGTCAGTTGGCCGTCAGCCTTTGCTTCATCAATAGCCTTTGAGAGAATGTCGGCTATCCACTTGAATTCGCCGCGGATGTAAATAAAGGCCAATTTGCAACCTATCGTATAAGATGCAATTGCGATCGACTCGATGAGGAGGTGAGGATCATATTCCATGATCTGACGATCTTTGAAGGTTCCCGGTTCACCCTCATCAGCATTACAAATGAGATACACAGGACGTGGGTCGTTTTTTGGCAGGAAACTCCATTTCATACCGGCAGGGAATCCTGCGCCGCCACGGCCGCGGAGCAGTGCCTTCTTTACTATTGCCAGGACTTCATCAGGTTCCATGGTATATGTTTTCTTTAAGGCGTTATACCCGCCGCCTTCTTTGTATGTCTCGATATGGGTCGAGTTTTCTTTTCCTCTGTTTTTCAGGAGTA
Organism: Thermodesulfobacteriota bacterium; assembly: GCA_034660135.1. Lineage (GTDB taxonomy): Bacteria > Desulfobacterota > DSM-4660 > Desulfatiglandales > Desulfatiglandaceae > JAYEIR01. Next base: position 5,368 of record JAYEIR010000244.1, on the reverse strand, counting down.
TGTTGCATTCTGTATCAAAGATGGATTCATCTTCGCGCTGAGGCATTTCTCCATCTCTGAGTGATTCTATAAGCGCATCGGCCCTCTCTGTAGTCATGTTTTCATAATAAGTGTCATTTACCTGTATGACAGGGCACGTGCCGCATGAGCCAAGGTCTTCAACACTTGAAAGAGTGAACATGCCGTCAGTGGTCGTCTCTCCTGCCTTTATATCGAGTTTGTCCTCAAGATAGGACAGGGTTTCCCCGGCGCCCATGAGTGTTGCTGAAATACTGGTGTCCACCTGGAGATGATATCTCCCCACCGGCTTTGTGTTGAACATGGTATAATAGGTTGCAACACCGAATGCCATGCTGTCCGTCACCCCTATGATCTCTGCAACTTCCTTGATATCCTCCTGACAAAGGTAATTGTTGTTTGCCCGTTGAGCCAAATCAAGGGCAGGAATGAGAGCAGAATTCTTTGAGGGATATTGAGAAAGCAGGCCTTCTATTTCAGACTTAGTATCTTTCGCAAGCATGATTCATCCTTATCTGAATGTTTAAAAAAAGGGGACGCGGACGGAGCGACCGCTACCCGACACCAATCTTCTATCCAGTTTGTAACCCCTGCTAAACAATTGAAGTTATGAGTTTATAAAAATATGGAATTATAGCATGACAAACGGAAATGTAAACAGGAAAAATGCGCATTCGGCAATTCTAATTTTAGCCTTTAGTCCTTACTAACAGAGGGCAGAGGGATCTCTTTTAAAAAGCCGCAAAGTCCTGTCTCAATTTATTGATTGATTGGTTCCACCTGCTTGGAGGGGATCTCAGGCACGCGCTGGACATACACTGCATCCGGACCTGTGACTAATATCGCTGCTCGATTAGGCGGCCTTGCCACGAACGGGCAGATTTTTGTCGGCGAGAAAACCTGCCGTCGTGTCCAGGAGAAATTCAATCTGCGCTCGGCCGGTATGCACGAAACCTGAAACCTCATCTTTTGTCAAATGTGACATAGTAGAAATAATTAGCGGTTTAAAAAAGGGATCGAGTGGCCTGTCTCGTATGCCGCTAATTATTGAGCTATTGGGCGCTTTTCTTATGACATGGCCTTTTCAATTGTTTCAATCAGGAGTCCTGGATCGACTGGTTTTTCTAAGGCCGCCTTGACATTGGGCCAATTCTCACCGGGCCTGTAGCTTGCAAGAAGCTGTTCTGCTCCCCTGATACCTGTAAGCAAGATGACAGGTATCTTGGAAAGTGACGGGTCATCTCTTAAATTTTTTGCCGTTTCAAGCCCGGCACTATCGTTTTCTATCATGACATCCAGCAGGATGGCATCAGGCGCTTCACTCCCGGCCTTTTCAAACCCTTCTTCACCTTTGGGAGCTGAGATAACGAGATATTCCTGGGCCTCCAGAACGCTGCGCGTTGAATCCCTAAAATCAGGATCATCATCAACAATCAAAATCTTTTTAGGCATCTTTTACCTCCATGAGTTGGTTGAGTGGTTGAGTAGTTGATCGGTTACGACTCAACCATCTAAGCATTCGACCTCTTGACCATTTGAATAATAGATTACGATTACCTTTACCCCAATCGCTCTCTGATCTCATTCAGCAGTTCTCCCGGGGCAACGGGTTTTTCTAACACAGTACTTACCGGCAACAAGGTTTCGTCGGGTTCAAATTTAAAGGGCAAATTCATTTCCTTTGTAATACCTGTCAGCATGATCACATACATATCCTGGAGTTCGGGAAACTCCATGATTTGCCGGCTTACCTCAAACCCCTCGGTATTATGAGTCATCATTACATCAAGGATCATCAAGTCCGGTCGCTCTTTCCTGGCAAGCTCCAGGCCTTCATTGCCGTCATAGGCTTCAAAAACCCGGTACCCTTCGGCCTTAAGCAAGTCATGTACGCTCTTTACAAAGTTCTTGTCATCATCCACGATGAGTATTCTTTTCTTGTCGCTTTCGTTTGTCATCTTCTCTGTTCCTCTCTATTCAATTATTTTTCCTCTAAGAGCTTTTCAACCTCGGCAATAAATCGTGCGGGATCGATTGGCTTTTCCATCACGCGGTCGACAGGCAGCCAGGCACTGTTGGGCTCCAGTTTGCGCGGAAAATCCGTCACTTTTGTTATCCCGCTGACGAGGAGTATCTTCATATCCTTTAGCTCAGGGATTTTCCGTATCTTTTGTGCAATCTCAAAGCCTTCTGTTTCGTGAGCCATCATAACGTCCAGAACCATCAGATCCGGGTGCTCCCTCATTGCGGTTTCAAAACCTCCGGCCCCGTCATATGCAACAAAAATCTTATAGTCATAAGCCTCGAGAAGGTCTGTGTTGGATTCTACAAAGGCCTTATCATCGTCAACAAGCAGGATCTTTTTAGGCTCACTCATGGCAAAGTCGCTCCTTATCTTATTGATCCTTTCGGTACTTATTAATAATTTCAGATACTTTCCTTGATGTAAGCTGGCTGTGAACCTTGTTGTTTACCATCATGACAGGAGAAATACCGCATGCTCCCAAACAGCGTGTTTCCAGTAAAGTGAATAGCATGTCCTCTGTTGTCTGGCCGACATCTATTCTTAGTTCCTGCTTGAGGGTATTCAGTATTCTATCCGCACCTTTAACATAACATGCAGTGCCAAGACAAACAAATATTACATACTTACCCCTCGGCTCAAGGTTAAAATAGTGGTAAAAAGTTGCAACACCCCAGACAGTGGAAACAGGGATATTCATACTGGACGCAACCTCATAAATCACGTCTTTTCTTAAATAATTGTAGAGCTCCTGTGCCTTATGAAGGACAGCTATAAGATACGAATGCGGGAACTCTCTTTTCTCTACGTCTTCTATAAATTTTCTCAGTTCAATCCTTTTTTTCTCTTCGTCTTCTCTATCTGCAGTGCCGACCATTATAACCTCCAATTCTTTTTCTTTTATTGCCTGGACTAATCTGTTGTGAAATCAGATATTCCGGCATCATCTAATTTAGGCTTGTCTGCCTTGAATTGTGTGAATTCCAAATCGCATCTAAGACATCTTCTGGCTTCCAGGTTTGCATCTTCGACAGAAAGCGCTTGTTCCACCTCAACAAAACTGTTTTTCCGCGATTCAACGGGCACGGCCGGCACGCTGGGCCTGTGTGATTCAACTGGTTCTTCTTCCACTCCGGTTGTTGACTGCGGCACATAGATTTCAGGTAGATGGACTTCGGGGGGCTGCTTCAATTCTTTACCGCAAAGATACCGTTCGATCATAAGGGCTGCCTTTTTGCCGGCTGCAATGGCATCCACAACGGTATTTGGACCCGTAACCACATCGCCGCCTGCAAACACGCCGGGGATACTCGTGGCAAGTGTGTCAGGATCAGCCATGATTGTTCTCCATGCGGTTAGATCAAGCCCTTTTTGATCAATAGCTGCACTGTCAGGTTGTTCGCTGATGGCGACAACAAGGGTATCAAGCGGCACAATATGCTCTGAGCCCTCAACCGAAACAGGCCTGCGCCTTCCTGATTCATCAGCATCAGCGAGCTTATTCCTGATGAACTCTACTCCCTCGATGTGCTCATTTTTTGAAATAATGCGTTCAGGTGAAATTAGGGTCTCAAGTCTTATCCCCTCCTCCAGGGCAGCTTCTATTTCTTCAGTCATTGCGGGCATTTCATTGCGCGTGCGCCTGTAAAAAACGGTCACGCTCTCTACGCCTTCCTGGCGAACAGCAATACGTGCGGCATCTATTGCGGAGTTCCCTCCCCCGATGACGCCCACATGCCCCTTTGCCAGTTCTTTATTCCGGAGGTTATGGGCCTTGAGGAAGTCCATAGAAGGATAGGCTCCCCGGCTGTTTTCCTCATCGATCTTCAATTTCAGGCTCTCATGGGACCCGATTGCGACAAAGACTGACTTGAACCCCTGGTCAAAGAGGCTCTTCAGTGTGATATCGCGGCCAAGAACAGAATTGCCTTTGAATGTTATATTGTTGTCCATCAGTGAATCTATGTCTCTGCTTAGGACATCACGGGGCAGGCGATAGGCGGGTATACCTTGCATAAGCAATCCGCCCGGTCTGTCTTCTGCATCAAAAAGCGTCACGTCATATCCGCTGAGAGAGAGACAGTGTGAGGCACTGAGTCCCGCGGGCCCGGCACCTATAACAGCCACCCTGTTTGATTCCGTCTTATCGTTATTGAGCCGATCCGGTATGTACACCGAAGGGTCTACACGGTCGGTAACAAACCGTTTGAGATCACGAATAGCAATGGCCTCACCATCTCCTCTTCCCGCACGACAGCTTCGTTCGCAGGGATGGTTGCATACACGTGCGCACACCGAGGGCAATGGATTGGGCTCACGCAGGGCGATATAGGCGTCTTCATATTCACCTCTCTCAGTATGAGCAATATAGCGCCATGCCTCTGTACCCAACGGGCAGGCTGACTGGCAGGGAGCTCCTGTGAGGTTCTTGCATACTCCTGCAGGGCACCGTTTGTGAACGATATGTTCAATATATTCATCACGAAAATAACGTAATGTGGCAAGAACAGGGTTTGGAGCTGACTGACCGAGGCCGCATAATGCAGTGCTTTTGATAAGATTGCCAAGGTGTTCCAGTTGATCAAGGTCCTCCATCTTCCCTTCCCCTCTGGTAATCCGGGTAAGGATTTCATGGAGCCTGCCTATGCCTTCCCTGCATGGTACACACTTTCCGCAAGACTCATCCTGTGTGAACTCCAGGAAGTATTTTGCCATGTCTACCATGCAGGTGTTTTCATCTACTATTATCATCCCCCCTGATCCCATGATTGAACCTGCCGCTGCAAGCGATTCATAGTCTATCGGGGTATCAAGGAGTTGTTCCGGCATGCATCCTCCGGAAGGACCTCCTGTTTGAACGGCCTTGAATTTTTTGTTATTTGGTATGCCGCCGCCGATATCATAGACCATTTCCCTCAGGGTTGTTCCCATCGGCACTTCAACAAGCCCTGTATTCCTTATGTTACCGGCAAGGGCGAAGACCTTTGTCCCTTTACTCGTTTCAGTCCCTATTGAGCTGAACCATTCCCCTCCATCAAGGATAATTACCGGTATGTTTGCCCATGTCTCAACATTGTTGATCAGAGTAGGCTTTTTAAAAACCCCTTCAACGGCCGGAAATGGGGGCTTGGGTGTAGGAATACCACGCTGTCCTTCTATTGAATGCATCAGGGCCGTCTCTTCACCGCAGACAAATGCACCGGCCCCAAGCCTTATTTCTATGTCAAACGAAAAATTGGATCCGAGGATATTTTCCCCAAGGAATCCTTCTTTCTTGGCATCAACAATTGCCTTTTCCAGCCTTTTTATTGCCAGGGGGTATTCTGC
>JAYEIR010000243.1:0-9436 GCA_034660135.1 Thermodesulfobacteriota bacterium | reverse complement strand
CCTTTACCACTATTTTGACAGCAAGGAAGAGCTACTGTTTAGTATTTTGGATGAATCTGTCACGGTTGCCCTACATGAAATCGAAGGCATCTGCTCTTCCCATATCCCTCCTCTGGAAAAGCTTCGGCAATGCATGCAGTATTACACGAGTTTCTATGCGGGTGACCGTGACCGTCTAATTTTACTGGTCAATGAACTGGACAACATAGGTACTGATTACCGCAACAAACTAATACAGAAAGAAAGACGCTATGTTCGAGTTCTCAATGGGATTTTCGCCGAGCTTAAAGAGGAAGGGCTTATGAAGTCTATTCCCCAGGCTGTGGCCACATTTGCGTTTTTCGGAATGGTGCATTACACCTACAAGTGGTACAGGCAGGATGGGCCGATTCGTCCTAAAGACCTGGGAAATTTCTTTTTGGAGATATTTACCCACGGAATTCTTGAAAACGGTTCCTTGACTGATAACAGACAGTAACTCAGGTGGATAGGTTGTCCCGTCGAGTCGGGATTAGGAAAAAGCGGGGATACTGCGAATCTTGGAGTCCCGATTCAAATCGAGATACAAGAATCTACTTAAACTTTTAACCGGTTGACTCCCTGATAATTGGGGGAGCCTATACAAAAGGAGGAAAATCATGAAAAGGAAAATGTTGTTGCTTGGTTTTGTGTTATCGGTCTTTTTTGTTTGGGCCACCCCTGGCCAGTATGTCTGCGCAGCGGATCCTATTGTTATAGGGGTGCCCACCTCGACAGGATTTGTGGAGGGGAAGGAGTGCCTTAAGGTCGTAAAGATGGCAGTGGAGGAGATCAACGCCAAAGGAGGCGTGACGGTTGGGAACACAAAAAGACTTTTCAAGGTGGAATCCATCGATATTCGGGATGCGGCGCCCGGCGTGCCTGTACCGGAAGCCCTTTTGGGTATAGAAAAGATCATCCTCGAAAAAAAGCCCACGGCACTTGTCGTCGGCCCTTTCCGTTCCGAGGCCTTATTAGCAGGCATGGATATCATTGCCAAGTATAAGGTCCCCCTGCTCGGGACTATAGCTATGACGCCCGCTTCCGAGGCAAAAATCAAGAAAGATCCGGAAAAGTACAAATATATTTTCAGGACAGCCCTTAACGCCAAGTATCTTGTAAAATATCTTATCGGTACCATGGCCTTTATCAATAAAGAGTTTGGGTTTAATAAGGTCTACATAATGAATCAGGATGTGGCCTGGGCCCGAAAGACGGCCGAGTTGATGGCCAAGCTTTATTTCGAAAAGGCCGGCTGGACCATTGTGGGCCATGAAGCATACCCAACCGGTACCTCGGATTTTTCTTCTGCACTGATGAAGGCACGCGTCAAAGGGGCCCAGGTTATCCTTCCTATCTTTGACATGCCCCAGAGCGGCATCCTGGTCAAACAATGGAAAGCCATGAAGGTGCCATGCCTGCTGGCCGGTTTCATATCACCTTTGGCAGGTCCTGGCGCATGGAAAACCTTTGATCGGAAGATCGGCGGGGCCATTAACTGTAACTTTGAATTAGGGAGTGCGATCTATTCCGACAAGGTGCCTAAGTCCAAGGCCTTTTATGAAGCTTATATAAAGAGATGGGGAAAACCCATGGAGGCGGGTCACGGACCAGGGCCAACCTATGATTCTGTTTATATGCTGGCTGAGGCCATTGAACGGGCAGGAAGTATTGAGCCTGACGCGATTGTGGCGGAGCTTGAAAAGACTGATCAGGCCGGCGTGATAGGCCAGGGGAAGTTTGATGAAGGGCACCAGGTGATTTATGACCTTGATCCCGCGACCACGGCTGTGGCATGTGTGTTCCAATGGACCGAAGACGGTCAGCGTCTTAATGTCTATCCGCAATCCATAGCCGACGGCAAGATCAAGCTGCCCAAAGGCTTGAAGGCAGTCAAATAGTGGCTGAACATATTTGCGCCTGCCCCCGGCACCATTTTCCGAAGTTACGGGGCAGGCACAAAGAGGGGGCATTTTAAAATTGGCGCTTCATATTGCGGATTTTGTAGTAATCAAAACACAGTCAATCGAACCTTTCACGGGGAGGCAGTGGTCTAAGCAATGTTTACTGGTACAATAATATACGCCGTGATCAACAGCTTTATCCTCGCATTAATGGCCATTGGTTTCAACCTGACCTTTGGCATAAGCGGTGTGGCCAATTTTGCTTATGGGGCTCTATATGTAATGGCCGCCTACGTAAGCTGGATTCTTCTTAATCTGTTAGGTTTCCCCTATATTATTTCCGCAGTCATATCCATACTTTGTGCGGCCGCCCTGGGTGCACTTATGTATCGGCTTGTGCTTTTGCGGGTGCGCGGTCAGGCCCTCTCCGAGGTCATAGCCACATTCGGCATTGGTCTCGCAATCCTTGAATTGTTCCGGTATCTCGGCTTTGTCGGTTTTGAATACACACTGCCGGTCTTTATCGACAAGAGCTTCTTTATTGCCGGGACATATGTGGACATGCAAAGGATAATGATTGTGATTATCGGTCTGGGCCTGATCATTTTGCTCTGGCTCTTCACACACCACACTTCCCTTGGACTGGCTTTCAGGGGGATAGCACAGGATGAGAGGACAGCGCTCACATTTGGGATGGATTCAGACTGGATTGCCACCTTGAGCGTCTCGTTTGGAGCAGGACTGGCCGCTGTTGCCGGCACCATCATCATCCCTCTCGGCACCATTTCCGTTGGCGAGGGGTACGATGTATTGATGAAGGCCCTGGCCGTATGCATTATCGGAGGGCTTGGAAGTACAGGTGGGGTTATTGTGGCCAGTTTTGTAATCGGTTTTGCGGAACGTTTTACTGATTTATATATTGGTTCGCACTGGACCATGATAGTCAGTCTGGCAGCTATTCTAATAGTGCTGGTTATCAAGCCTTCCGGCCTTTTCGGAAAACAGAAGGAGCTTGAAGAGAGGATATAAGGGGTTGTTCTGTTGAAAAAACGAAAAGAAAGAATAGATCGAGGCATTAAGGTAAGATCAGGGGATATATTCGCCCTCTGCTCATTAAGAGAGATGCTGTATCTGTCTGCACCAAGGCTGTTGCCTATTGTGGCATTTCTGGTGCTTCCGCTTGTCTTAAGCATTTACTGGCAGAAGGTCCTGTTGTTTGTAGCCGTTTTTGCCCTGTTGGCCATCAGTTGGGATATCCTGGCACAGAGCGGCATGGTAAGTCTGGGTCAGGCCCTCTTTTTTGGGATGGGTGCTTATTCAGCCGGTGTTTTGAACCATTACTGGGGGATATCGCCATTTATTACCATTCCAGTGGCCACAATTATGGGAGGGGTTATCTGCACGGTGCTGCTTTTGCCGCTGTTAAGGCTGCGAGGGATCTACTTTGCCATGGTGACTCTGATCATCCCTCTGATGTTTGTGAGGATCATAGAGGCAACCAAGATTTTTGGGGGTACAGAAGGTTTGCACGGGCTGACACCTCTACCCTCAAAATGGCTGGATTTGTATCTTATCGTGGCCGTCCTCCTGGTGGCACTTTTCGGCTTCAGGCGCATGATGGACTCAGATTATGGCCTTGTCTTAAAAGCCATCAACGACAATGACCGGTCGGTAATGAATGCGGGGATCAACATCTACTGGTTCAAGGTCCAGGCATTGTTTATTTCCAGCTCCATTGGCGCATTTACCGGTGCGTTTATGACTCATGTCTATATGTTCGTGGGCATGCCCGTGTTTGCGTTAGACTATTCCATACTTCCCATTGCCGCCGCTGTCGTAGGCGGGCCGGGAAGCCTTGCCGGTGCAACCCTGGGCGCCTTTATTCTGGTGCCCTTGTCAGAGGTCTTGAGGGGTATCGGTGGACTTCGAATAGTCTTCTACGGTTTGTTCCTCGTTGTTTTCATAGTGGCACTGCCGGAAGGCATCTTTCACTATATACAACGCAAGTATAATCAATTCGAACGTTGGGTTGAGGTGGAGAAATGAGCATTGCTCCTTTGCTTCAGGTTACAAATCTTTCAAAGGCCTTCGGCGGGGTCCTGGCCTTGAACAGGGTCAGCTTTGAGCTCTCTGAGGGGGATCTCCTCGGCGTCATCGGCCCTAACGGCTCAGGGAAGACAACCCTCGTCAACCTCATAACCGGTTTTGTAAAATCAGGTTCAGGGGAAGTTATATATAGAGGCCGCGATATTACCAACTGGGCACCATACAGAATCGTTCGATTAGGCATTGCCAGAACCTTTCAAATGGTGAGGCCCTTTTACCAGCTCCCGGCCTTTAAAAATATGATTATTCCGCTCTATTCCTCCAGAGTTAAGCATCTGGTCGGGGGAAAATACGGTGACCGTGATGCAATCGCCCTGGACCTCCTTGAAGAAGTAGGCTTTGAGAGGGATTCCCGCGTGGCCTACAAAACGGCCAGCGTCCTTCCCCAGGGATACCTAAAGAGACTGGAGTTGGCCAAAGCTATTGCATTGCAGGCGGATCTTCTGATTTTGGATGAGCTGTTCTCGGGACTCAGCCTGGCTGAGGTGGCAAGTATTGTCCCTATCATTGAAAAGCTTCGCCATGAGGGAAAGACGATTATTATGATCGAACACCGGCTTAAGGAGCTTTTCAGAATCGCCGATCGACTTATCGTCCTGAACTACGGCATGAAAATTGCCGAGGGTTCTGCAACAGACGTGATGGAAAGCGATGAAGTCAAAAAGGCATACCTCGGCACGGAAGTGTAACTGCTAAGGCTCAAAGGGGCAAAGGCACAGAGAAAGAAAAACCTGGATATTGCAGAAGTTGTTGACCGAGGTGAAGCCGCTTTGTGCATGAGTTACAAGAGGATCATATATGCTTGAAGTCAAAAACTTGATGGTTTTTTTTGAGAATGCCCTGGCCCTTAACGATTTCAGCATGGAGGTGAAGGAGGGGGAGGTCATTGGCGTGATCGGATCAAACAGCGCTGGAAAGACGACGCTTATGAACACCCTTTCAGGCCTTATTATTGACATGCGAATCAAGGAGAAGAGACGGGGAGGCGAACGTATAACCGTTTATGGGAAGATAGTCTTTAAGGGCGAAGACATCACCGAGACCAAACCGGATGTGAGAGTAAAAAAAGGGATTGTCCTTTCCAGGGAAAGACATCCTGTATTCCGGGAAAGCAGTGTGATGGAAAACCTGAAAATTGCCGGCTACCTGAGAAACAAGGCAGAAGTTAATGAAGGCATAGAATATACTCTTGAGCTTTTCCCGGCCCTGAGTCATCTGACATCGCGAAAGGCCGGTTTCTTGAGCGGCGGGGAACAACAGATGTTGGCCATTGGTATGGCCCTGATGGTCAAGCCGACCCTTCTCCTGTTGGACGAACCTCTCTTGGGTCTCAGCCCCATGATGCAGAAGACCCTGGTGGATGCCATATCCGGTCTGCAAAAAGAATCAGGTATAACTGTTGTATTGAGCGAGCAATTCGCCAGGCCGGTTCTGCCAATGATAGACCGGGGGTATGTCATTGAAAACGGTATGCTCACCTTGACCGGCACAGGAGCTGAACTTATGGACAATCCTGAGATAAAAGCCGCCTATTTTGGGGTCTGATTTTATGAAAAAAATGGGAAACAACAATATTTTTTCCGCCTTTGAGGCTACTGCAGAGAAGCGTGGCAACGATACGGCAGTGATTTATCTGGGCACGAGATATTCATATCGCAAGCTCAAAGACCTGTCAGAACGCTTTGCAGCCGCCCTGATAGATATGGGATTTAAACCGGGGCAAAAGACCATCATCTATATCCCCAACAGTATCCAGTGGGTAGTGGTATGGTTGGGGATTCAGAGAATAGGTGGAGTATGTGTACCCATAACACCCATATACACGCCCCACGATCTTGAATATATTGCCAATGACAGTGGCACAGAGGCCGTTGTTTGTGCTGACACCAATTTTGGTTATGTAACCAGGGTGTTACCCAATACCAAAATCAAGAAGGTTATTGTCACAAAGATGGCTGATCTGCTTCCCTGGTGGAAAAGATATTTCGGTTACCTCTTTGATATAATACCAAAGGGGAAGATAGCCTTTGACAAAAATACGTATTCCTTAAGGAAGTTGCTGTCCAGATACCGCAAGGCAGCCAGGCAGCTACCCGAAATCATGAGGAACGCAACAGATGTGGCAGAAATACTTTATACCGGCGGTACCACCAAGTACCCCAAAGGGGTCCCCATTGCCCATGACCTGTTTCTGGCCTCTGCTGATGAACAGATCAGGGTCAGCGAGCCGCTCTTTCCAGTTGAAGAAAATGTCATCCTGGGCAATGCCCCCCTGTTTCATATCTTGGGACAGACCTGCAGCCTGAGTACGCTCCTCGTGGGCGGGACCCTGATGCTTCAACCAAAGGTCAATCTGGACGCGACGTTTGATTCCATTCAGCGATTCAGGGCGAAAACCATGATCGGTGTCCCTGCCCTTTATCGCATGATCCTTGAACATGACCGCCTTGAGCAGTACGATTTGAGCTCCGTGGATTACTGGTACAGCGCGGGAGACGTGCTTCCCGTTGAGGTAGGGAAGCGGTGGCAGGAAAAATTTGGGAAATTCATTTATCAGGGATACGGCGCGACTGAGACCTGTGGGGGTATCTCCATGTGCCCGGTGGATATCGAGAACCCCCCAAAGAGTGTCGGACGTATTGTGACAAGCAAGAAGGTCAGGATTGTTGATCCGGCGACTCTAAAAGCAGTAACGCCCGGGGAGGCAGGGGAATTGCTTGTCTCCTCAAAGCACATGGTAATTAGTTACATAAACAAGCCGGAAGAAACAGCAGAGTCCTTCATTGATATGGACGGAGATAAATGGTACCGCACTGCAGATGTCATGTCCATGGATGAAGATGGCAACATCTATTTCATAGACCGGACAGTGGATACCATAAAACACAAAGGCTACCGTGTTTCAGCATCGGAGATCGAGGCCGTGCTACAGGAACACCCCGCTGTTATCGGGTCATGTGTCGTGGGCGTGGCAGATGAGAAGGTGGGGGAGAGGATCAAGGCCTATGTTGTTCTCAAGGAAGACATCAAAGGTATTACAGGCCATGACCTGATTAAATGGTGCCGCCAGACACTTGTCTCCTACAAGATCCCACAGTACATAGAATTCCGGGATATGCTGCCAAAGTCTAAAGTCGGCAAACTCCTGAGGCGCGAAATCCGTAGCGAAGAAGAAAAACGGGCGGAGGCCTGAGGTCAGGGGGCACCAGACAGATTTACCCCGTTGAATTCATAGACTATTCAACCAGGGCCAGATCAAGCAGACATACCAAACAGGCTCTTAGACTTTGTGCCTCTGCCTTTGCCCCTTTGAACCTGAGTTACCTTATCTTTTTTCAAAACTGTAACGCCAAAGGCGTACCACAATTTTAGGCATTTCAAATTTTAGGCACTTCAAATTTTAGGCACTTCTATTGACCATCAAATAACTTCAACCCCGCCGAGATGACGGGGTTTTTTAAGATTGAATAACAACAGGGGGTAAGATGAAAGAAATTATCGAAAGGCTTCGGGAGGTCAAGGCAAAGGCGGCCCTTGGGGGCGGTAAAGGAAAGATAGACAGAGAACATGAAAAAGGCAAGCTCACGGCACGGGAGCGCATAGACCTGCTCCTCGACCCTGGTAGTTTCAATGAGTTCAACATGCTTATCAAACACAGGCTCGGAGCGCCCGGAGACGGCATCATCACCGGGCACGGGACAATAGACGGCCGGGTGGTCTGCGTCTTTGCCCATGATGCCACCGTGTTTGGGGGTTCTCAGGGCTACATGCATGGGAGGAAGGCATACAAGATCCACGAGATGGCTTTAGACATGGGTGTTCCCATCATCGGGCTGAACGATTCCCCCGGGGCCAGGGTGGTAAGACCGGATCTGGCAGGCAGTGACGACCCGTACCGGGTAAGCGATGAAAAGCATGCAGGGGTGCTGTTTTTCATCAATACCCAGTGTTCGGGCGCAGTACCTCAGATCAGCGCCATGCTCGGCAATTGTACCGGCGGTTCTGTGTATTCGCCCGCACTGACAGACTTCATATACATGGTGGATGACCTGTCTCGCATGTTTATCACGGGTCCAAGGGTTATCAAGTCGGTGATGGGGGAAGAGATCAGCATGGAAGAGCTTGGCGGGCCTGATGTCCATTGCCGTCTTACCGGTGTTGCGGATTTCAGGGTCAAGAGCGAGCAGGAGTGCATGCAGGGGATAAAGAGGTTGTTGTCATTTCTCCCATCGAACTGGAGAGAAAAGCCGGCCTGGAAGGATACCGGCGATGATCCGAAAAGATTTACCCATGCCCTTGGTGAAATTGTACCAGCGAAACAGACCAGGGGTTATGACATGAATAAGGTCATCAAAGAAATTGTTGATAGCAATGACTTTCTTGAGGTCAAACCTGAATTTGCCGATGAGATAATAGTGGGGTTTGCAAGGTTGGATGGTCATACGGTCGGCATTGTCGCCAACCAGCCCATGGTTCGCGCCGGTTGCATGAGCGTTGACAGCTCTGATAAGCAGGCCAGATTCATCAGGTTCTGCGATGCCTTCAACATCCCCATCGTCCTGCTGGTAGATACACCGGGATATCTCCCGGGCAAGGCACAGGAATATGCAGGGATAATCCGGCATGGCGCCAAGGTGCTCTATGCCTTATCCGAGGCTACCGTACCAAAAATAGCAATATTAATTCGCAAGGTATATGGCGGGGCCGCCCTCGGCATGGGCATACTTCCAGGGTTCGGCACTGACCTCATATTTGCGTGGCCCACGGCAGAGGTCGGTCCTATGGGCGCTGAACAGGCGGTGGCGCTGTTTTATGCAAAGGATATTAAGGCCGCAGACAATCCGGAGGAATTCAGGGCCACCATGGTCAAGGAGTATGCTGAGCAGTATGCCGACCCCCTTTCCCTGGTATCGGAAGCCACATATGTGCAGGATATTATTGAGCCCGGAGAGACAAGACGTTGCCTAATCAGATCGCTCAGGTTGATAGGGACCAAGAAGATAGCGATGGTTCCCAAGCGGCACGGGAATATGCCACTGTAATGAGATTTCTTCAAAATTGTCAGTAACCACTTAGGTTCAAAGGGCAAAAAGAGCTTGTAGCTTTGTGCCTCTGTGCCTTTGCCCCTTTGAACCTGATTTACAATTGTCCTTAAACTAATGGAGGTATAAAGAATGAATTTTGAGCTGAGCGAAGAGCAGGTAATGCTCCGGGATATGGCTCGTAAGTTTGCAGAGCAGGAAATGCTGCCCACTCTCCAGGAATATGAACATGCACGCAAGGTCAACTTTGACGTCATAAAGAAAATGGGTTCATTGGGCCTGATAGGGGCTCACATACCAAGGGAATATGGCGGCGCAGGGCTTGACTATGCTTCTGCCGCCATTATCTGGGAGCAACTCAGTTGG
>JAYEIR010000242.1:0-1826 GCA_034660135.1 Thermodesulfobacteriota bacterium | reverse complement strand
CTAGGCGTTTCATAAATTATTAATTTATCGATGAACCATCCGGAAAGTCAAGGAAACAACGAAGATCTATCAACGGACACTTTAGAAACTATGATCAAAGACACGAAAGGAAGTGACTTATTTGATATGAAATGATAATAGGCTTATTGACCTTCGTAACTTACGGAGGATAGAAAATACATTGGAAGAAAAAGATAAAAAACGCCTGACAGAAACGGTCAAGGGTTCAGGGTGAGCTTCAAAACTGGGTCCGGGAGACCTTGAAAAGGCCCTTTGCGGGCTGGAAGTTCCGGCCCACCCTGATCTGCTGGTAGGTCTCGATACCTTTGATGATGCCGGGGTATACAGGTTAAGGGACGATCTGGCCATCATCCAGACACTCGATTTTTTCACGCCCATTGTTGACGACCCATATGCCTTCGGGCAAATCGCTGCCGCCAATGCCCTGAGTGACATCTATGCCATGGGCGGAGTTCCCCTTACTGCAATGAATATTATCTGTTTTCCCATAGCTAAGATGGAGATCTCTGTCCTCCGCGAAATATTAAAGGGAGGGCTTGATAAGATCAAAGAGGCCGGAGCCCTGCTGGTGGGAGGACACAGCGTGGAAGATGATGAACTCAAATATGGCCTTTCTGTCACCGGGACAATTCACCCGGCAAAGATCCTCACAAACAAGGGCGCCAGGGCCGGTGATCAGTTGATCCTCACAAAACCCATCGGCACAGGTATTATCAACACGGCCATCAAGGGCAATCTGGTCGACAAAGAGCTCATAGACCGTGTCACAGCCCTTATGGCTTGCCTGAACCGGCTGCCTGCGGAGGACATAAGAGAGTTAGGCGTCAGCGCATGTACTGACTTGACCGGCTTCGGACTATTGGGGCATGCCCTTGAAATGATTGATGAAGAGCCGGTAGGAATAAGGTTGTTCGCTGACAAGGTTCCCCTGATACAGGGTGTAAAGGATCTCGCCGCCATGGGACTTATTCCCGGAGGCACCCGCAGGAATCGCACTTATCGGGAAGGCTGTCTTCTGAATGCCGATGAAGTGGATCCTGTTCTTATGGATATTTTGTTTGATCCCCAGACATCCGGTGGCCTCATCATAGCGGTAAGTCAGGAACGTGCAGACGAACTGATAGAAAGGCTAATACAAAAAGGCTCGGAATATGCCTCCGTGATCGGCGAGTTTATTCCGGAACCGGCAGGGAAGATCGTTATTTCTTGATTGGCTTACACTGAAGATACCTTTTCTTCTCGTCAACAATTTCCCATTGTCCGGACCCTGTTATCTTATCTATTGTCGCTGTTCTTGATTGGTGTCCATCATCAATAAACAGAAAACCATCTGTCTTGGTTAGCCTGTTCAGCTCTGCTAACAGGCTGTTTGGTTCCTTTATCATGTGAAACATATCCAGCGCATAAACAACATCAGCAGCATTGCTTTCAATAGCAGAAGAATAGCAATTAATTAACACCGGTGTCACATTTTCCAAATTGTGTTTTTTCATGAGGTTTTGAACCTTTTCCATTGCCAGCTTGTGGATGTCGGCCGCATATATCCTGCCTGTTGGTCCAACCAGGAATGAAGCCTTTTGAACATATCTTCCGGGACCACATCCATAGTCTACAACAGTGTATCCCTCCTCAATGCCAAAGTCCTCAATAAGCGTATCAACTTCTTTAAACAAGTCATGTACCTTCATAGTAAGCGACATCATCCGAAAAGCAATATTGGGAATCCTCTCCCTTCCCGCGCCAAACATTTTTCCGCCCAAAGACATAATGCAAACTCCTTTCGTGGTTCCCGCCGACCCTGGCAC
>JAYEIR010000241.1:0-1832 GCA_034660135.1 Thermodesulfobacteriota bacterium | reverse complement strand
TCTATAACGCCTGTGGTGGAAAATCCCGGCGCAAAAGGTATGGACTTTACCTCTCCACCTGCCTCTTCAACTACATCCGCACCAACAATTTCCTCTTTAGACCAGTCTCCTCCTTTTACAAGGAGATTCGGCAAAAGATATTGAATCACCTTGATTGGAGTATCCTCGTCAAATATAAGCACACTGTCCACCCAACCAATGGCTGCAACCAGCTCTGCCCTCGCTTGCTCCGGCAGGATAGGCCTCTTAGGCCCTTTAATAGCCCTGACTGATCGGTCACTGTTTACCGCAACAATCAGATGATCCCCGAGTTTGCGTGCCTCACGAAGATAGCGTGTATGCCCGGGATGAATGATGTCAAAACAGCCGTTTGTAAAGACAATCTTTTTGCCTGATTTCCTGAGGCGGTCGCATTCTTTTTTTGTCTCTTCCAGGGTTTTTATTTTCATATCAATATATTATCCCTTTGGAGTCCTCGCAAGGGTCAGGCACAAAACCTTTTTACAGTCAGACCTTACGAGAATGCGAGAACACTCGTTTAGGGTATTTCCAGTGGTTGCCACATCATCTATCAGCAGAATCGTTTTCCCCTTTACCGCATCAGGGTTTACCAACCGGAAGGCCCGGCGGACGTTCTTTCGCCTCTCTTCTTTTCCCAGACCTGTCTGAGGCAAGGTATATTTTACCCTTCTTAAAGACAAAAAGTCCAGTTCCGTGTCTAATTTTGCTGCCACATGCCTTGCCAAAAGCAGGCTCTGATTATAACCCCTTTCTTGCAGTCTTTTCGGATGAAGAGGAACCGGCATTGTCAAAACATCCCCTGATTCCTTGATCCAGGTTTCGGCAAATTGAGATAAAATAGGTCCGAGGTAACCAGAGAGAAAAGTTTTTTCCCCGTATTTGAACTGGTGAACAGCAGTCATAAGAGCACCTTCATAAAGGTAAGGTGCTGCAGATGCCTCGTAAAACGGCCTGTTTCTCAAACATTCCTCGCATGTATGATCCTCTCCCGTCCCTGACATAAAGGGAGAACCACAAATTGGGCACATAGGAGAGGTAATCTCATAGAAGTCTGCAGAGCACATTCGACAAAAACACAGGTCACTGTTTTCTGGTCCAGGGCTTTCTTTGCAAAGAAATTCCCCGCAGACAGGACACCTTGGCGGATAAATAATATCAATAAGTTTACTGAAGACACTCATGCCCTGACCATATCATCAAGGTTCCAGTCAACAAAAAGCCTTACCCTCGTGTTGTAGCTTTTTTCCTTGTACACAAGGTGACCTTTTTCCAGCCCGTACATGAACAGGTCCCGGGTTATTAACACATCCCGGCGACAGTATTCCGTTAATTTCTTGATCTCTCCCTCGCGGAACCACTCAACGGCCTGGAGACCGTGGGCTGTTTTTCCCTTGTTCAGGGTCTCTTTTGCCAAATGATCAAGACTGAGCCGGTATCCAAGTCTCTTATGGATATCTTCCAGGATGTCAAAGGTCGGCAGGTCATTTAGAACGCTGTTTGTGTATGCCCCCAGTACCCTATAGTCAAAATTTCTGATATTGAAACCAATGATCAGATCCGCCTTGTTTAGAAGATCAAGCAGGTCGTTAGTACCGGCCTCATCAAAGGCCTGGAACTGTTTTTCAATGCTGTCGAAAACAACGGCCACCGAAATCCTCATAAGGTGTGAATTCTGCCATCCACCAACATCCTTGGCGGTTTTCTGTGTCTCCAGGTCAAAAAAAAGCAATCTGGGTTCTTTTGATTCCCGAGCCACAATATCATCGACCCTTTGAACAATTGAGAAAGTTCCATGCAATTTCTGGTCTAGG
>JAYEIR010000240.1:0-9547 GCA_034660135.1 Thermodesulfobacteriota bacterium | reverse complement strand
GGGGGAATGATGTCAATCCGAATACTGTGATACCAGCGAACGTACGAATTTTTTTGCCGGCCCTCATCTTTGTTCTCTTGCACCATCATAGATATATATGGTAAAGAATAACGCGAGGACGCGGACAGGAAAGAGCTTTGCGAAACAGAGCTATATTATGATGGAAAGTGAAAGAGAAATAGCTAAGGGCATGGATTTGCATCCAGGTGCAAGGTCAAAGGTGTAAGGTATAAGGCATAAGGAAGAGAATAATCTCATATAGTTCCCATCTCTTATACCATTCTAATGCTTCCGTGGCTTTGTTCCTATGCCTTTGCCACTGTGAACCTAAGTAGTGCCTGAACGAAAACCCTGTTCAGGCACGATTTTGGATTTTGGATTTTAGATTTTGGATTAATGGAATCAATCCCAACTCAGTAAAGCCTCATGATTGATGTTGTGTTCGTTTTCATTTCGAGGTTTTCGTTCAGAGACTAAGTAGTTTTTTGGTTATTTGATTCTAAGACAGGAGATCTTGAATGGATTCTTTGATTGCAGACGGCGCGCAAATGATAAAACAAGCGCAAAAGATATTGGTTTTTTCAGGTGCAGGGCTGAGCACGGAATCTGATATTCCCGATTACAGGAGTCCGGGCGGTGTATGGGAGAAGTACGACCCCTCTGATTTCTATTTTGACAAAATCGTGTCTGATGAAACAGCTCGGGAAAAATACTGGGAAATGAGCACTGAGTTCTACAAACCGATGAAGGATGCGATGCCGAACCGGGCACACTTAGCCATTAAAACACTTGAAGATGCAGGAAAGCTCCTGGCCGTTGTTACCCAGAATATTGATCATCTCCATCACAAGGCAGAGAACTCAGAGGAAAAGATTATAGAGCTTCACGGTACGGCCTTTTCTGTTTCGTGCTTGAGTTGCGGAAAGAAATATGACAGGGATGAGATCGAGGAGCGTCTCAGATCAGGTGTTAGAATCCCTTACTGTGATGATTGCTCCGGCATACTAAAGCCGGATACCATATCATTTGGACAGGCCATGCCCCAGGACAAGATAGCCCTGGCCATTTCATATGCAAGCGAATGCGACCTGTGTCTTGTGCTGGGATCATCTCTTGTGGTTTACCCTGCGGCCTCCGTGCCCAGTCACGCGGTCTCGAACGGGGCAAAGCTCATGATAATCAATCGTGACAAAACACCTTTGGATTCTGAAGCCGACCTCGTGATTCATGAATCCGTGTCAAAAGCCCTGGGCCGGATGGTGGAAATATGATTTTTCTCCTGGCCTATGAGGCTGTCCGAGAATGGCTTTGTAGCGAGATCGAGCGAAAATGTTGAAGGCAAGGCGTCAAGGCCAAAACGTCCGTAGGCGTAGCAGTAGCCTGGTGAGGACCTTTTGGGATTGACAACGCAGCCATCAGAATTTACAGCAGATCCAGGTGGAAGCCATAATTAGAATTGCTGGTACATGGTTTGGAAATTTAAAAATTTGATTGTTTGGAGAATAATATGTTGAAAATCGGTTTTATCGGCTGGAGAGGCATGGTTGGATCAG
This sequence comes from Thermodesulfobacteriota bacterium, assembly GCA_034660135.1. Taxonomy (GTDB): domain Bacteria; phylum Desulfobacterota; class DSM-4660; order Desulfatiglandales; family Desulfatiglandaceae; genus JAYEIR01. The sequence continues at coordinate 7,994 of JAYEIR010000240.1, read as the reverse complement.
TTCTCATGGGACGAATGATGGTGGAACAGGACTTTGATGGTTTTGAACCTGTCTTTTTTACCACATCGAATGTCGGTGGAAAGGGACCCAATGTAGGCATGGAGATCCCCCCCCTGAAGGATGCTTACGACGTTGATCTGCTTTCCTCTGCGGATGTTCTTGTAACGTGTCAGGGTGGAGACTACACAAAGAAAGTGTATCCCGAACTCCGCAAGCACGGGTGGAACGGGTACTGGATAGACTCTGCTTCAACTCTGAGGATGGATGATGACAGCATTATTGTCCTTGATCCTGTGAACAGGTCGGTCATTAATTCCGGTCTGTCTTCCGGAATCAAGGCTTATGTCGGAGGCAATTGCACCGTGAGTCTGATGCTCATGGCCCTGTCAGGTCTGTTTGCTTCCGGTCATATTGAATGGATTTCTTCCATGACCTATCAGGCAGCCTCTGGTGGCGGGGCAAAGCATATGAAAGAGCTAATTGCCCAGATGAGGGTGCTTGGGGATGTGTGCGGCAATCTCTTGGATGACCCCGCGTCCTCGGCTATTGCTGTCGACGATATGGTTACAAGAGAGCTGAGACAGAATTCCTTCCCGGTTGAGAATTTTACAGCACCCCTTGCAGGCAGTCTCCTGCCGTGGATAGATTCTCCCATGGAATCCGGCCAGACTCGGGAAGAATGGAAAGGGCATGTGGAAACCAATAAGATCCTGCAGGCCAAAAAACCCATTCCAGTTGACGGTGTCTGTGTGCGTGTCGGTGCCATGCGTTGCCACAGCCAAGGGCTGACCATCAAAATGAATAAGGATGTCCCCCTTGATGAGGTCTCCGAGATAATAGAACAGGGGAATCAGTGGGTGGAATTAGTGCACAATGACAAAGAATCAACGCTTCAATCTTTGACTCCTGCTGCTGTAAATGGTACCATAAAGGTGCCTGTCGGCAGATTGCGAAAGATGCTTATGGGTCCTGAGTATCTCGCCGCATTTACAGTAGGTGACCAGCTCTTGTGGGGGGCCGCGGAACCCATTCGCAGGATACTGAGAATTATAATTGAGGAATTGTCAGGCTAACAGTAAATGCATCATACTCCCCTGATGGTTGACGGGGCCCAGCATGTGGATAGGTATAGAGAGAATGTTGTCTGTGTAATGCGGAAGTGGAAAGCTCACTGGTGGGGCTCCCGGACTTCAAATCCGGTGTACCGGGCTAAAACCTCGGTAGGTGGGTTCGATTCCCATGCACTTCCGCCATATTCATGATGTAGAATCAGTTATGTAGTGTCTGAACGAAAAGGTCGTTCAGACACCATTTTGGATTTAAAAAAGGACGTAATTTTAATATGTCGATAATTTATTGTCTGAATTGAAAAACAAGGTTCAGGGTTTTTGTTCAGGCACTATATAGCTGTTTTTGGTCATAAGTTCTCAAAAAGTGGAGGTGAAGTCATGGTTCCTTTCCATGCCGCATCTCCGGGATGAGCCTACCTCATTCTTTCGTGAGGACACTCTCTTCTGGTTGCTGATCCTGCCGAGTCATTTTTTCCGGACCTTTATCTGGTGTGGATGATGGAACTTCTATCTTGTCTACTTTTACCATGCCTAAATGTATCCAACCCTCTTGTTGGCGCTCTGGCATGAAGACATAATACCAGGATTTGGTCTGGCCCTTCAAAACAAGAAGCTGACCTTTGATTACTCCTCCTGTTATCCGATAATCCGTGCCAGGACCCGACCGTATGTTTACGTGCGGTTTGACCACTGTCAATTGGCCGGAAAGCAAGAGATCGGGCTCATGGATTGTCTCCTGTTTAAGTGGAACTGGCGGCTTGTGATATGGAGCATTCGGGGAGATCACCTTTACTGCACGGGCAATGTAGGCCTTTCTTCTTACCAAATAGTCGATTCTGACCCTCTCTCCAACAATGGGCATGCGCTCCGGGACATACCTCGTTGTGGCGCCCGTACGGAAGATGATCTTCCTTCCATCGTACCCTTTGACAACGATGTCGTAACGGATGAAGCGGTTAAGGATATCCTCCACATGTCCTTCAAAGACCTTGATGGCAAAAGCCTGATTCAAGGGAAGGGCAATACACACGACAAACATAATACAAGTAAAAATAGTCTTTTTCATTTCTTATCCTCTTATGTTAAAGATGAAGATTTGAAATTGCCACATCAGAAGTAGACTTAATATTCAACTGCGTATTGGTCAAGAAGATTTTCCATAGAAAATTTCCCCAACAAGAGGCTATTAGATCTGTCGTAATCGTTCACAGGTTCAGGGTTCAACGTTCAGGATTAGGGACAAGGACAAAATTGAAGACCCGAAGTCCTCGTAAAAAATGCTGGTTTTGCCACATAATTGCCAAATACCATGTTCTATATTTGTGTAGATATGGAAGCGGTCGGTTTTCCCGCACAAAACGTTCACAAAATGACGTGGTGATGAGAATGCAATCTTTAAACCTTTGAACCTCTGAACCCGTGAACGGTTACGATCTGTCAAAATCAATATAGTAACCTGTGGATAGGATTGAAAAAGAGAGAGCGAAGCGATTCCACAAATAGTCAATCTTCAATATTCCATAGTCAATCACCAAGGGGGGCGGACAATAATTCGATCAAATCCTCCCTTGAGAAGCTCTTGAGCACCCCGGGATCGGTCTCTTTTACAATGCTGTCCATCAGGTTTCGCTTCTTCTGGATGATGGCGGATATCTTTTCCTCCAAGGTACCTTCTGTTATCAGCTTGAAGACATGAACACCGCGCCTTTGCCCGATTCTGTGTACCCGGTCTGTTGCCTGGTCTTCCTTGGCAGCATTCCACCACCTGTCATAATGAATGACGATCGATGCGGCCACCAGATCAATACCCACGCCCCCGGCCCTGAGGCTTCCGAGATATACCCGGCAGTCAGGGTCATCGTTGAACGTGGATATGATCCCGCCCCTGTCCCGGCTTTTCCCGGTAAGGGTAACAAAGCCCACACCTTGTTTCTGCAGAAACATCTCCATGATCCTTATCATCCCCAAGAACTGGCTGTAGACAACCACCTTTTGCCCGCTGTCGAGACTCTCTGCCAGGATTTCCTTAAACAGCTCCCACTTGCCTGACTGGTACTCCTCATAATCATCCACTCTCTCCTTCATCATGACAGGATGATTGCAGATCTGTTTGAGCAGGTTGAGCAGGGCAAAGATGTGGATATAAGGGATGGTCTCCTTGTCGTTCCGCAGTGACTGCAGCAACCCGCGGCCCCTTGAAGCAATTGCGTCCCTGTAAAGCTTCACTTGATCCTCGCTGAGTTCGCAGGTCCTGATATCTTCGATCTTTGGAGGAAGATCCTCAAGGACTGTCTCCTTCAGGCGACGGAGAGTAAATGGTGATATAAGCCTGGTCAATCCCTCTTGCTTGACGCTGTCAGGGTCAAGCTCAATAGGTTTTACAAAACCGGTTTCAAAGTCGTGGTCTGTCCCGAGATAGCCGGGGATTGTCAGATCAAAGAGGGCCTTTAACTCCATCAACCTGTTCTCAATCGGTGTCCCGGTCAACCCCAACTTCATATCCGCCTTAATCTCTTTTGCAGCCAAGTAGGCCAGGGTTTCCGGATTCTTGATGTTCTGGATTTCGTCAAAAACGGCCAAAGTAAAGGGAATATTCTTCAACTTATCAATATCCCTTCTCAGGATGCCATAGGAGGTCAGCAATAGATTGCTCTTACCGACGGCATCTTCAAAATCCCTCTGGCCCCCATGATACACAACCGGTTTCAGGCCCGGGGCGTGCTCGCCCATCTTGTTGTACCAGTGGCTCAAAACAGTGGTGGGACAGACCACGAGGAAAGGACTATCTATCTTTTCATGCTCACGCATTCCAACCATAAAGGACATGACTTCATGGGTCTTGCCCAGGCCCATATCGTCACACAAAAGCCCTCCGAATCCATTCTCAAACAGGAAACGGATCCACTCTACTCCCAACTCCTGGTAAGGCCTGAGGGTTGAGGTCATCCCATTAAGTTTGGGCAGGGATGCAACAGGTTTCAATGCAAGCATTCTCTTAAACAGGTCAACCTCTTTGCCATCCCCTGTCACGTCAATGGGACTCCTGGCCCCGGCCTTTACACGGAAAAGGTCCATCCGGGCAAGCCCGATCTCAGTCGATCCTGCGGATGATTCCTCCTCTTTGTACCGGTCTAGGACAACATCAAGGCTATTCAGATCAGGAGATTCACAATCAATCCAACCCCCATCAGTGCCGATGTAACGCTGGCCCTCGTTCTTGGCGCTCAGAATTTCGGCAAGAGAGATGGATCTGTTTCCAAAGCCATATTTCACGGAAAGCCAGCACCAGTCCCTGTCCAAAGACTCGGGGCTGATCTCTATCCGATCAAATTCTCTTATGATTTTAAGGGGTTTCAGATCCTTATCCACGAGGCGTTCAGTGTGGTCATCCACAAATTCTTCAAAAAAGGTAGGTACCTGGGACTTCTTAAGCACCATTTTCACCGGAGCCCTGAACTTCCTCTCCTTTCTCCCCTCTGGTTCCAATTCGGCAAGGATACCCATTTCCCTTATATATATGAGATCGCCATATTTGAAGCGCCCCAGGTCTTCCCTTTCAAAAAATCTTGACTCTCCATCTTCCTGGATAACCTGGATTAGAGGCCGGACCTCTACGTCCAATTGGGTGCTCGAGCTTACCTTGAAAATCGATTTGAGCGGTATGGGATGAATGGCAAGCTCATGCTGATTGGGAAGGAGCTTGTCAAAGGCGGTAAGCATCCTTTTGACCTGATGGCGAGGTATCACCATACGAAAAAGAGACTCTCCCGACATGTTTTTGACGTTGACCGTAAATGAGCCCGAGGTCTCCTCAATGGCAGGATGAAAGGTGCACACATCAGGACCAAATTCTCGATACCCGTGGTAGGCAAGTCGGTACCAGAAACTCTCCTCCATCACCTGCCGTCGCGTCTTAAAGCCATTATCGTGCATCATGCGCTCATTCTCTGTGAGGGTCATGAGCGCAAGCCTCTGAAGAACTGTGCCTCTGGTGGGAATGGAATTCCCTTCAGGGACCTTGCCGCATCGCTCTAAGAATCTGGACCGACCGGGCCCGTCTGTCATGTAATAGAGCATCTCCTCTCCCGCGGAACCGTACACCTTTATCACTTGCTTATCATTAGACCCCAGAAACCGTATGCTGACCGTCTCAGGCCTTTCCTTAGAGCCCTCTGACATAATCTCCGCAAAACGGTACCAGATACTTGATCTGAAATCCTCTTCAAGGGTCTTTCCACCGAGCCTTTCGGCAACTGCCTTACTAACCTTAACCAGCTTCAGGATATGGGCGCAGGTGCGAGTGGCAGAAACCGAACATGAGCAGTATCTCTGCTTTAAACCGGTTGATCCCCCTTCCACAAGAATGGCTATCCCTGGTCTCCTGTCCGATCGATCCGGGAATAGTGCCAGACCCTGCCTGTGAAACTCGATCCGCTCGAAATCAGCTTCAGAAATGCCCGGTTTGGCCCTTTTCGTTTTGCGTGCTTTTATGGTTGATGCTCTAATATCTTTTTCTGTCATTGCTATAGATAGCTGAGCTCTGTCTCAAAAGGACGAAGCTTCGCGATGCTGGTTCGGTTGCTAAATCAGGATTTACTGTACTATGCAGAACATGCTACTATTGTCAAGTGCGGAATATGACAATAGGATATCTGTTAATGTGTTTACTACATGTTAGCCTCAAAAAAAACCATTGACCAGACCACAATTTAGTTCTAAATTATAACCATATTTTAGACCTGAAATTAAATCTATTTTATGGTGGCCAAAATGAAAGCTGTCTTAGCAAATTGCTCTGCGAGCATATCAGAATTAAAAAGAAACCCTAGTGCACTCATCGACCAGGCCAATGGTGAGCCCATTGCTATCCTCAAACATAATAAGCCAACTGCGTACCTTATCCCTGCAGAAACATATGAAGAGTTGTTAGATAGTATCGAAGATTATCAGCTTGGAATTATAGTAAAAGAAAGGCAAAACGAGAAAATTTCAGCCATAGAAGTGAATAATATAGATGAATTATAAACTGAAATTTCTCCCAACGGCTCTTAAGGAATGGAAAAAGCTTGATAACTCCATTCAAACTCAGCTTAAAAAGAAATTAAAAGAGCGCCTCAAAAGCCCTCATGTACACGACAGCCAACTCCTGATGAACGACAATTAAAATTGAGGTTTGACGACAATTAAAAAACATTTTTACATATGGCCCAAAGAACTCGGGAAAGCCCTATGATCAAAGGCTGAAGCAAACAAAACCATCAAAACAAAAAGCTTTAGAAACCTCAATTATAATTGTCGTTGACCGGGAATTCTAATTGTCGCTGATCAGTTTTGCAGCGGACAATTCTAAGGCCGATTATCGAATTGAAAAATCATGCGTTGTTGATTGGAAAAACTGGCGATTTTTCCGCTCGTGTTTCAATCAGACGCCGGGATGAAATCGGGGCACTCGGATTAGAGTTCGACCACATGATGGAAAAGCTGGAAAAACAGACCAATAGGCTGACAGAACTGAATGAGGAATTGAAAAAGGATATTTCGAGGCGCATACAGGTAGAGGAGGCGCTGCGGGAGAGTGAAGAAAAACTCGCCAGGTCAAAAACTATGGAAGCGATGGGCCTTATGGCGGGCGGTGTGGCCCACGACCTGAACAACATCCTCTCAGGAATTGTAAGCTACCCGGAGTTGCTCTTGATGAATCTACCCGAAGACAGTCCACTCAGGAAACCGATAAAGACCATACAGGAATCCGGGATGAGAGCTGCCGATGTGGTTGCGGATTTGATGACCATAGCGAGAGGGGTGGCCAGCAGCAAAGAGGTTTTGAGCTTGAACACCGTGGTGAAGGAATACCAAAAATCTGTCGAACACCAGGAACTGGAAAGGACGCACTTATTTGTTAATTTCAAGACTGAACTGGACCCCGACCAATTGAACATGAGTGGTTCTCCTATCCACATCAAGAAGATATTGATGAATCTCGTCACCAATGCCTCAGAGTCCATTGGTGGAAGCGGCACGGTTACGATATCCACCATGAACCAATATCTCGATCAGCCGCTAAAGGGTTATGAAGACGTGCGCATGGGGGAATATGTTGTGATTACAGTTTCAGACGATGGATCCGGGATACCTCCAGAAGACCTTGAGAGGATCTTTGAACCCTTCTATACCAAGAAGGTGATGGGCAGAGCCGGTACAGGGTTGGGGCTGGCGGTTGTGTGGAACACGGTCCAGGACCACAACGGATACATAAACGTAAGAAGCAGTGAGAAGGGGACGGAGTTTGAATTGTATTTCCCGGTGACCAGGGAAGAAGTAGCTGTTGAGAAGGAAGACGTCCCCATGGACGATTACATGGGAAATGGAGAGACGATTCTTGTCGTTGACGATGAGGAGAGGCAGAGAGAGATCGCAAGCGGGATGCTGACCAACCTGGGCTATAATGTCGAAGCAGTCTCAAGTGGTGAAGAGGCCATTGAATATGTGAAGGAACACCCCGTCGATCTAATCGTCCTTGATATGGTCATGCCCAAAGGGATTAATGGCCGTGAGACATACGAAGATATAATAAAGATTCGTCCCGGCCAGAAGGCGGTCATAGCGAGCGGTTACGCCAAGACAAAAGAGATAGACACTGCCCAGGAGTTGGGGGCGGGAAAATACATAAAGAAACCTTATACCCTGGAGAAGATCGGGGTTGCGGTTAAGGAAGAACTGGAGAAATAGGAGTTATAATCAAAAGTGGTGTTTGAGGAAGCCAAAAAAAAGGCGTATCCTGTTGAAATGAGTTCACGAAAACTAACTCCCAACAAAAAAGAGGATACGTCATGAAAAAAATTTATTCACTTGAAAACTTTCCCGACCGCCACCCATTGATACCTGAGAATAACTTTTTCGGTACCAACTACCGCCATCTAATTT
>JAYEIR010000239.1:0-1846 GCA_034660135.1 Thermodesulfobacteriota bacterium | reverse complement strand
ATTATGCCACTCCGCAAGGCCTGGCAGGATGAAATGCTTGAAAAGAATCCTTTGCTCAAAGGCAAGAAAATCAGTCTCCCTGTGGTGACAAATGCGATCACGCACGGTCTCAGCGTAGTCGGTGACATGTGGGTTGACCCAGGCGATGTCATCATCCTGCCCGATAAGATGTGGGGCAATTACAATCTGATATTTTCAGTCCGAAGAAATGCCGAGATAGTTCATTACAACCTGTTTGATACTGCCGGAAAATTCGATCTGAAGAGCTTTGAAGCCTGCGTTGAGTCTCAGGCGAGAGATAGAGAAAAGATCATTGTCCTTCTAAACTTCCCAAACAACCCAACCGGATATACTGCAACCCTGCAAGAGGCGGACAGGATCGCCGATATCCTTGCCAACACGGCAGGCAGGGGGACGAATGTCGTGGCAATAACAGATGACGCCTATTTCGGACTCTTCTACGATGATAATAGTTTCAAAGAATCAATCTTTACAAAGCTGACCGGCCTTGATCCCAGGTTGCTGGCCATAAAACTGGATGGGGCCACCAAGGAGAATTTTGTCTGGGGATTGAGAGTTGGCTTTGTGACCTATGGAGCAGACCTTAAAGGTGACCCGTCACAGACCTATGAGGCCCTTGAGAAAAAGACCGCCGGTGACGTCAGGGGCTCGATATCCAATGCACCTCACATGAGCCAGGAAATCGTGCTTAAATCCATGCAATCCGGGAATTACATTCAAGAAAAGCAGGAGAAATTTCAAATCATGAAGCAGAGGGCTGAGGAGGTAAAAGAGGTTCTTTCAGACCCGAAATATGACCGGGCCTGGGATCCATATCCTTTTAATTCGGGATATTTCATGTGCCTGAAGCTCAAGACAGTGGAGGCCGAGCCGCTCAGGGTCCACCTATTGGACAAATACGGCCTCGGGCTTATTTCTCTTGGCAAGACTGATCTGCGGGTAGCATTTTCTTCCATAGAAAAACAGGACATACGGGAAGTTTATGAAACCATCTTCCAGGGCGTGACTGACCTGGAAAAACCCTGAACAAACAGGGATCTTAATTTTGCTACGCATTATAATAGGTTCAGCATATGGATTGCATACCCGGAAAGGCCAAAGGACAGAAGGCAGAGGACACCAAACAGGCCCTTAAACTTTGTGCCTCTGTGCCTTTGCCCCTGTCTTTATGCCTTTGTCCTATGAAGTCTGAGTGACTACCATGAGATTAGAATTTATTGAAGCGCGAGACCTGCCGGACGCCTGGTTCCAGTGCGTTTACAGGGTGCTTGAAACCGGCAGGGAATACATCATAGACAGAGGCAGTTTCAAGGGACAGAAACGGCTTGAGTTTGACCATGTGACCGTGCATATCAAGTACCCCGGCACCCGTCCTTTGCTGCCCGACATCCCACCGTCCCTCGGAATACCCAATCCTGTTGCAGAGGGATACCTTGAGGAGTACCTCCCCTACCTCATGACCTCAACCAAACAGCCTGGCGAGGACTACACATACGGTCAATACCTGGAACCTCAAATTGAAGAAGTCATCCGAATATACAGGGAAGAAGGTTTTGAGACAAACCAGGCTTATATGACTGTAGGTGATCCCCAGAGCATCTCCCTGAACGACCCCCCATGCCTGCGCGGCATAGACACACGAATCAAGGAAGGGAAAATCCATTTCATAATCTATTTTCGATCATGGGATCTATGGAACGGTTTCCCGGCAAACCTCGGGGCCATACAGCTCTTGAAAGAATACATGGCCTCAAGCATCGGGGTGGATGACGGTGAAATCATCGCTTCCAGTAAAGGTCTCCACCTCTACGATTACGTGTGGGAA
>JAYEIR010000238.1:0-9717 GCA_034660135.1 Thermodesulfobacteriota bacterium | reverse complement strand
GGCCTGCTGTAAACCATATTAAGGACATAGAAAAAAAGAGAGCCCCATACCCGCTTTTACCCGAAGTTATTTAGAACTTACTAAAGGTTAAAATTAGGATTGCCGGATAAGCTCTAAGTGAATTGCATAAAGCTTACTCTTCTGCTAATCTGGTTCCTGACTTCTACTCAGTTTAATAACCTGAGCAGTTTCTATTTGGTTACGCAAGTGTGGGATACAAATTTTCGGATAGTGATTAGTGTGAGAGCGTAAAATAGGGGGACAATGCATAGTTGATGCTGCCTGTAACCAGCAAAGGAAGCCCTAATCGCTATTATTTGGATTTTAAGGAGGCAAAGGCATGAACCGAAGCAAAATTGGACAGATGCATTATGAAGCTGAAGAAATATTCAGGAGTTCCCTTGATGCCGTAGATCCCTATCAGGCGGTGAAGCGTTTTGTTCACATTGAAGGAGACAAGCTTTTGTTAGGCCCCCGGAGCCGGGAGACTCACGAGTTTGATTTGACCAAATACGATCACATCTCGCTTGTTGGCGGGGGAAAGGCTACCGCGCCTATGGCCAGGGCACTGGAAGACCTGCTCGGGAAGAGAATGGAAAAGGGTTTGATCGTTGTCAAATATGGGTTTACAGAAAAGCTTAATGCCACTGAAATTATTGAAGCCGGTCATCCTGTACCGGACCAAAACGGGGTTCAAGGTGCCAGGAGGATTCTTGAGTTTCTGAAAAGCGCCGGCGAGAGGGATCTGATTTTTTCGGTTATATCCGGGGGAGGCTCTGCCTTGCTCCCGCAACCGGCATCAAAGATCTCACTTGAAGAAAAACAGGAGCTTACGCGAGACCTGCTGGCATGCGGGGCCGGCATAGATGAAATCAATGCTGTGAGAAAGCATATATCATCATCAAAGGGCGGGCAGATGGCAAGGGCCGCGTATCCTGCAACTACAATCAACCTGATGCTTTCGGATGTGGTTGGAGACAAAATGGACGTGATAGCCTCAGGGCCTTTTGTTCCCGACTCTTCCACGTTCAAAGATGTTGACAAGATCTTCAGAAAATATGATCTGAAGGATATTCCTAATGCAATCGATGTATACGTGAAAGAGGGTGTGCAAGGAGAGATACCGGAGACACCCAAGGCAAATGAGACCGTATTTGAACAGGTCTACAATTTTATTATTGGAAGCAACATATTAGCCTTAGAGGCAGCAGACAGAAAAGCACAAGAATTTGGTTATAAAACTCTGATTCTCTCTTCTATGGTGGAGGGTGAAACAAGAGAAGTGGCACTGGTTCATACTGCCATTGCCAAGGAGATTAACAACACGGGCTACCCGATTCCGCCGCCGGCGTGCATTATCTCAGGAGGTGAAACCACGGTGACCATTCGGGGGAGTGGTCTTGGAGGAAGGAATCAGGAATTCTGTTTGGCTGCAGCGTTAGATCTCGCAGGATTTACGGAGAGGGTTGTTGTCCTGAGCGGTGGTACAGACGGTAATGACGGGCCCACAGATGCTGCAGGGGCAGTTGTAGATCCTCTCACAGTGAAGCGCGGAAGAGATTACAAGATGGAGGCCGCGGATTTTCTGTCAAACAATGATTCTTATCGGTTTTTTGAAAAGACCGGAGACTTGTTGATTACCGGCCCCACCAATACCAATGTTATGGATGTGAGGCTGGTTTTAATCAGATAGGGACATTTTTTTCTTCCACCGCCGGACAAGATAAGGTTTTGTCATTTCAAAGGTCATGCAATCGTCCTCGATTGCCTCTTCTGCCTGTTTTATGGACATCTTCGAGGTCCTCTTCACGAATGACAGGGTCCTCCCGAAATAAAGAGGGATCAGGGAATCCATCATCATGGCGTTGTCTATGGTATCGTCCTGGTAGGCAACGGCCATATCGAACAGGACCCTGGCCCACAGATCAGTTGGAAAGTTAAATATCTTTTTCTTCATTCCACTGATCTCAAGGAGCTTATTGTAGACAGATTCATTTAAGACCTCTTTCCAGATATCGCTGTAATCCTCAAAGCCTGCATAAAATTGTTCAAGTAAATTCTCGGTGTCCACGTTTACCTTGGGCGGCATTTCCACTTCCCCGAGACCGAAGCCGTAGATAGCGGTCGGCCTGCTGTACTTGACTTTAGTCCAGAACAAGTCAAAGTGTCGCATCATCGAAAAAATGGTTCCCACCACCTGCCTGAACATGGGACCAAGGTCGGCTCCCGGATCTTTGGTTCGATGAATCTTGGGCCTTCCCATAAAGGATTGGCAGATATGAACTTTCTCGTTAATGGCCAGGGTTGTCATCCAGATATCGATGCCGAAATTTGCCACTGCCTGGCTCCACCCCTTGCCTTCGAGGTAGACCTTACCCAAGTCCCCGCTGAAGCCAAAATCCCCGCCGATTGGCTGCCTGACACGCCTGCCGTATAAGGCCCTTATCATTGGGTAAGCGATTCCATTCGTGATTGTACCGTCATATTTGTGCCTCACATAGAGGGGCGCCACATACGAGAACCCATTGAAGAGCGGTTCACCAAGATGCTTGATCCATTCCGGTGTAATGCTCTTCAAGTCGGCATCCACGACCACCACTGCTTTTGCCTGGAGATCAACTACCTTTTGAAAAAGGTTTTTGAAGTTGTTTCCCTTGCCTTTAACGCCTGGCGGCGTGGAGAGGTAGATCTTGGGAGTATCGGTGGGCGTGCCTAAGAATGCCTGTCTGGTGTTATCATGGGAGTTATTGTCACAATTGATAATAACACTGGATTTATCATGAAAGAATTTGAGCAGTCCCTTGTCGGCCTGGGTGGTTGGATAGCTGATTGAATCGGCCTCGTTATAGGATGGTATGCATACCACCATTTCGGCCTTTCTTATGTTGTCCGGGTTAAGCTCAGGTTCGAATTTGTCAGGCATTGCATTTCTCCTCTTTGTTACTCAAGATGTCCAGGACGGCGGCATTCCAGCCCTTTGGGCCCATTTCACTTGTATGCATTAGCCGGGGAATACGTCTTGTCAGCTTTACGGGATCGCGTTGCGAGCGAATAAGGACAGGAAAATCGACTTGTTCAAGCATGGGAAAATCATTGGGGCTATCTCCCAATGCAATGGACACAACATGTGAATGATATTTTCGATACCATGAAACTACCATTCTTATGGCATGTCCCTTGTCGTTATTGCCCTGGAGATGGTAAAAGCGGCCTCCGGGGATGACTGTAAGCCCTCGCCGTGCAGCAGCGTCATAAAGGACTTTCATGTCATGGGATTTCTCGTCAACTATTACAAAAGGCTCATCATATTCCCGCAAGGTAGCCAAACGAGAGGCCTCCGGACCAAGGCCCGTGAGATCTGAAATCTCTTTGATGCTCATATCAGAGAAACCCAGGACATTCAAGCCGATTTCTTCGCGAATCTCCCGGAGTGCTTTGACTACATGTGAGTATGGTAAGCCAAGAGACCATTTCCACAGGCCTTTATCAAAAAAGCCGCCAGGGGGCAGGTCTTCAAAGGTATCGTCCGGAACAAAAATGCCCCCACCGTTTTCAGAGATAAACGGGGCGGATATAGATAGTGCAGAGCGGAGTGAGTTTATTTCAGTTCGGGTTTTGCTGGAGGTAAGGACAACCGGGATATTAAGTCTTTTGCACAGATCAAGGGCGGGAACAGCCTCTTTCCACTCATAAGTATACTTATCCAACAAGGTACCGTCCAGATCGGTAAAAACTATAAAAAATGAAAATTCTGATATCTCAACGATACGATTTATCAAATGATGGTCATCTTCTCTGCCATCAGGAGAATCGTCTTTTTTCATTTTCGACCACTTCGATCAAATCATAGAAAATCCTGGGCAGCTTGTTGGAAACCCTTTCCCACGAAACAGTCTGGGGCATTTGGAAGACCATTCGCTCTGTTTTACGTTCAACTTCAAGGATTGTTTCAGCAAGGCCATTTTCGAGAAAGGGTCTAAACTCAGGGTGTGAATTGATATGTCGCAAAAATTGTTCTGTTATCCTGTACGGTGAGCTCAACACCTCACCGGCCTGGAGGATCGAGTTTCGAAAGATATCTTTGACGAGGTGTTCTTCGCCGTCTCGATCGTGTTTCAGGTCACTGAAACCTGCGTCATCCGAGTATTTCTTGATCTGTTGTTCGGCAACAGCCTGGTAAGTAACGGCAAGATCGCGGAAAAATGTCTCGGAAGTCTCAAGACCTTCCTCTATGATGAGTGCCGTCATCAGGGTTGTGACAATGTCCACTGCCATTCGATTAAGGCCCTTGGTAGGGTCTTCTTGGGACGGGGCCTGATGTTTGTGGTCAAAAGGCTCTTGGCTGAACATTACCTGAGCCGCGGATGAGGCCTTTCGGTAAACTTCAATCAGGGTGAAGATCTCAACCCCCCAGTTTGTGGCAAAACGCATTTTTTTCAAGAGGTCTGCGTGAAAGGCTACTTCGCCTGATAATTGATAATTGAAGTCCAGAAGGAATTCTATCAGGTCCAGCATCTTCTCTTCCTTGCTCTCTGTAAATTTTCTTCTAAGGGCAAGCAGGAGAGGGTCAAGGAGAAGTCGTTTAGTCCTGCCAAAAATCTGTCTGTCGGCTATCCGGCCGTAATATGCCTTTGAGAAGTCATAGTTCAGAGCAACTACCGGATAAAGAAGGCGATCTAATTGAACCCCTTTAAAAGTTCTGATATCTGCATCGATCAGACCTATTGATTGAGCACCCAAGGCAATGGCGATCCCAAAAGAGAGAAACATGTTCTTACCCTTGCCTGGCTCACTAATATTGAAGCCTGCGTCGTTTAACTGATCGTAGAGGCTGCTGAATCCCGGACCATCATTCCACTGAATCAAGTAGTTCCCCAGCCCGGACGTAACTATTAGATCTTTTAGTTTAAAGGCGTCTTCCTCTGTTGCCCTGTCTAAGCCAAAAATGACCTGAGAAAGATAGGTGATTGCCTTCAATTGCCGGAGGATGTTTTGAAATACGGGAAGATTGGACGGATCAGTGTACTCACTCGCAAGCGTTGGGATAATCAAGACCGTTTTCTTCCATTTGGAGTGGAGTCTGAGTTGGGATCTCAGTTGTCTCCTGTCCTGCTGAAGTATATGGAAGGTCGTTATCTGATCGCTATTTTGTGAAAAGTCGGAGATGGCTGAGCTCCTTCTTTAAGAGAAAATTTCCAAGACGATTTGTTTAAAAATTTAGCTGAAAGCTCCGCCTTTGTCAACCCTCCATTAACGCGGTCAGCAATTCTAATTAGTCTCTGAACGAAAACCTCGAAATGAAAACGAACACAACATCAATCATGAAGTTTTACTGAGTTGGGATTGATTCCATTAATCCAAAATCTAAAATCCAAAATCCAAAATCGTGCCTGAACAGGGTTTTCGTTCAGGCACTGATTATGGATTTCACTAAATTTTTCTTGAATGAGTCTTTGGATGCTGGTAGTTTTAATAGAGAGAGGCAGTTTCAAAATGTTCAATTTTGTCCAAGGTCAAGGAAGGCGAAAATTTTAACCACAGGAATATGTTGAATATTTCGAGGATTAAAATTTGAGACTGACACAGAGATTGGGCAAAAGGGGGCGTTTTGAAACCGGCTCGAGAGATTGAATGCCTGGTCGTGGTCAAGTATCTATTTTGATCCCGGAATACAGAATCCAAATGTTGATTTGAATCAAATGATCCCGACACGTAATGCCTGTTTTGAAATTATGTACAAATACGAGATGCTTGACAACATCAGGTCTCACTCCGTGGTGGTTGCAAGGGTGGCACACCTGATCGCCAAAGGACTCATGGATGCCGGGATTGATATTTCGGTTGAAAAGGTAATGGCAGGAGCCCTGCTGCATGACATTGGTAAGACACCTTCTTTGAGATCCGGAGGAGATCACTGTGAGATAGGCAGGCAAATTTGTTTGCAGAATCATCTTGATGAAATTGCTGATATTGTTGGAGAGCACGTTACATTGAAAGACTATAGCATCAGTGGGACCTATTCTGAAAAGGGAATCGTGTATTATGCTGACAAACGCGTAAATCATGATAGTATCGTGAGTCTTCAAGAGCGGCTGGCCTATATTATCTTGCGATATGGCAGAAATCAGGAGAGTCTGTGCCGGCAAATCAGAAAAAACTTTGAGTTTTGCAAGCTGGTCGAGAAAAGGCTTTTTCGTAAATTAGACTTTAGTCCTGAAGCATTACCTGAATTGCTTGAGAATACTTCTGATTCGTTGGAGTTGGACCAGGTAAATTAATGAGGGCTTGAACCGAAAAAGGTGAGCATGAATAGATCTGTTGTGTTTCAAATTCTTTGTTTACGATGGCCGTGGATGATTTTTTGGAAAGAATCTTGATCATTTATAAAGGTGGAGACCAACTGTTGGTATATCCATCATATGACCAGCAATTCGGAAGTGCCTTTCTGGAAGTGTACTGGGGATTCTCAGCCCACAGGAGGATCTCTTTATGGGCCTCGTTTAATTTCTTGAATTTTTCTTCGTCACCGCCCATATCAGGGTGATAGAGCTTTGCCATTCTTTTGTAGGCGGATTTTATCTTCAGCGTATTACCTTTAGATGATAAATCTTCCCTGTCGAGTTTGAGAATTTTCAGACACCTGGTTTCATGTTTGGAGAGCCTTGGTCTGGCATTTATATCAGGTTTTATGCTGTCAGGATCGATATGTTTTTTGCAACTCCTTTCCAGCAGGAACAGGGAGGCGAAGCTCCTTGAGGTGTTGTTATTCACAAGACGATGCCAATCGCTACCTGCCTTAAGGATAAGACTTTTCAGATCCTCGGCAGGCTTGTTACCCTGTATTCTACTGTAGGTAAGACTCGAAATTGTCTTTGACCAGGCAGGAAGGACGTCAAGTACTACATGCTCACGGGTAAAATAAAATGCGGCATATCGGGCGTTAAAGGTCTTGAGCAGGCCTTTTGAAAGGGAAAGGACCCATTGGATCTGTTGGCGGCATTGCTTGGAGCAGTAACGTCTCCCTGGTTTAATCCGGTTAGTTCCACAAGACAGACATCTTGCCGTTTTGGTAGTCGGAGAGTATGAAACTGTTTTGCCGGCGGATATTTTGTCTTTTATGTTGAGCATGGGATTCATATGTCGATAATAGATAGAGGACCACGGGCCAGAGGCCAACTGTGTACGAACTGCACTGAGTTCCTTTTATACACAGGAACGTATGATTAATCAAGCACAGTCTACAATTCCTCGGGGGCGAAACAGATAACATCGTCAATCTTGACCCGGTCATTGAATATCATTGCAAGCCTGTCCACGCCGAGGGCAATACCTGCTGCTTCCGGCATATGCTCAAGGGATTGTAAAAACCTTTCAGGTATTGGATAGACCTTTTTCCCCAGATCACGCCTGCTCTGTTGATCCCTCTCGAACCGGGTTTTCTGCTCCCCGGCATCAGTCAGTTCTGAAAAACCATTAGCCAGCTCCAGACCGGCAATATAAATCTCAAACCTCTCTGCAAATCTTTGATCACCGGGCTTTAACCGGGCAAGGGCAGCGAGTGAGGCTGGATAGTCGTACAGAAACGTGGGTTTGGTCAAGCCCAGGTGCGGTTCGATATCATTCACCATAATTTCATCAAAACACTGTTTCTCAAGGGCCATGTCCAGGCGTAAGGGACTGTAGCGATCAAAGGCCTTTGCTACGGAAATCCTCTTCCAGGGACTTCGCAGGTCAATCTCTATACCCTGGTAAGTAATGCTTTCGCCAAAACCAAGCCGCCTGGATGCCCACAGGATGAGCGCCTCACATTCTTCCATGAGGGATTCATAGTCTATTCCGGTTCGATACCATTCGAGGATGGCGAACTCGGGCATATGAAGGTTGCCTCTTTCACCATTGCGGAAGCATTTGCTAAATTGAAAAATTTTGGGATAACCGGCAGAGAGCATACGCTTCATGCACAATTCGGGAGAGGTCTGGAGATAAAGGTTGCCCGCTTCTATGGCATCGATGTGTGCCTCAGGGGCAGGGGCTGGAATGAGCTGGGGGGTCTCGACTTCGAGATATGATTGATCAAGAAAGAAATGCCTGATTTCCTGAATCATCCGGGAGCGCATGTGCAGGGCGTTTTTCCTGCGGGCCAGCCCCGTCTGTTCATCAAGGCAGGGATTATTCTTTGACCCGAGTGACATACTCCCCGGTTCTTGTATCGATTGTTATCTTGCCACCCTCCTTAATAAACGGAGGAACTCTGAGTACATAGCCTGTTTCCAGAGTAACAGGTTTAGAATCGCCGGCAACTGAATCCCCTTTGATCCATGGGGCGGCCTCGATAACTTCCAAGTCTACAAAGTTTGGCAGGGTAATGCCTATCGGCGTGTTATTAAAAAAGAGAACCTCCACTTCCAAATTATCGGTCAGGTAGTTTGTTGCCTCGCCCACTTGATCGTTTGAGAGAAAGGTCTGTTCGTAGTTTTCTGTGTCCATGAAACAGAATTCGTTTTCCTGTTTGTAGAGATACTGCATGGTCCTTTCTTCTAACGCAGCCTCTTGAAATGAATCGCCGGATCGATATGTGCGCTCGATAACAGCTCCTGTTATCATGTTCTTCAGCTTACACCGGTAGAGGGATTGACCCTTGCCTGGTTTAGAAAACTGGAATTCCGTAATAGCATAAGGGTCGTTATCGATCTGAATTTTTAAGCCCTTTCTCAAATCACTGGCGTTGTACATTTTGTATGCCTTTCTAAACGTTATTTCTTGATAAAGGCCAAGTCAACTACCACCGCCACAGGCGTTTGCTTCACTAAGGACTCGCTCTAACTGTTATATGCTCATGAGTTCCGAGTCCGTGTGCCAGCCCTTTATCAACACCAATCTCTTATATGTAAAGACGGCACGGGTCAAGGAAAATTCGACAGGTGAGAGAGGAAAAGACTTGCGGTATCAAAAAGAATGACTTAAATTCCATTCTTCAGACATCGTTGAGTGGTCGAATAGTTAACTCGTTAAAATTATAGAGCCTAACGGTTCGGTTGGATAGAACAGTAGTGATCCGGCTTATAGAGGTGACATCCCCATGAAAGTTCAAGAGGCAATAATTGCATTTTCACAGAGTGAAAAGATAAAATCGGGTCTTATCTGGATTTCGCAGGCGCTCGAGTTGATCAGAGACCTGCCGGAGCCGGAAAGACATGGCGCTGAAAAAGCCATAAAAGCGATAATTGAAATGCTTATCCATGAGATCCATCTCGGCAAGAAGATTACAGGGGATGTATCATGGGGTGATATTGACAGGCATATTGACCAGGCATTGGTCATGATCAATTCAGGCGTGGCGCCAGAGGCTGTTACGGATCTTACCCGGGCCCTGACTCAGGCCACAAATGTCGGACAGCGTTCAATGTCTTTCTTGAAAGAACAAGGCCTTCTTTAGGCCTGAATGCCTGACCCTATTCCTGACATAGTCATGCCCATTAGCATGAAACTATTCCTCCATCACTGGATATTCGACATAAGCCCAAGCGCAAACGGCAAGTCGCGCTATAAGGTGCGCCATGAGGCCACAGACGCTGCATAGAGCGTTTTTTGCACCATGGTAAGGGGGTAATAGCTTGAATAAAATTAAAGAGGCTGAGGGTGACCACCATTTTTTAGGAAAAAATAGAGGATGCTAACTAAAGCCCCCGACTTTGGCGGGTGAAAGGTGTTCGTGCC
>JAYEIR010000237.1:2824-9744 GCA_034660135.1 Thermodesulfobacteriota bacterium | reverse complement strand
GAAAAAGGGCCCGCTCGTAGTTTAAGATAGCACGCCCGAGCCGGTCCTCCTTGAAGTACGCATTCCCCAGGTTGTAATAGATATGCCCGTTTGCATGGTCCGACCGGATCATTTGCTCATATCCGTCGATTGCAGCCTTAAAGCGCCTTTCCTTGTATGCCTGGTTTGCCTTAAAAGACGTCTCTTCCCATCCGTTGGCCAAGCCTTGACTAACTGATGTCAGGAGAAAAACCATGAGCAAGATGACTGTGAGGGCTGCTGCCGGCCAGATGAACCTCTTCACCGGATCTCCTTTTCAATCTGCCGGATGATTTTGATAATTTCCTCATTGATATCGCAGGTTTCGTTTCCTTTTCCAGTATATACCAGGTTTTCAATCTTTTCTAACATAGACTGCAGCTTGCGTGCGGTTTCATGGCTCACACCATTTGCCGGCAGGATTTCCCCCGCATCTCCGGGGGTCAGGGAGCCAAGAGACAAGTCAAGCCGGTCATTCAGATAGTCCCTTACAGCCATGGACACATCGCTTGGGAGAGCCCTTGAATGACGGCATTGCTGAATAAACGTTCTTGCTGCCTTTTTAGCCTTCAAAGCGGTTAAGGACCGGGGAGACCTCTTTTTGGAATGTAATACAACAAATGTTGCGCCATAAAAAAGGCACGGGGCAATCAGGACAACCCAGAGCAAAAGCCCGTGAGGCATGGGCAATCCACTGAGTGTCAGGTCCTTGATAGACGTGTGCACAGGCAGGATATCATGGCCCAGTTCTTTGACAGCGGCCTTGGGAGGACCTTCAGTTGTTTTATTCCCGGCGTTACCCCTTGATACCCATAGATGCTCGGTCTTTCCGGGGACGACCTTGAGCGAGTGAGGAGAAGTTCTTATAACGCGATACTCATGATTCAAGGTGTCAAAAAAGCTGACAGATAAGGGTGGAATCTGATACACGCCATGTTTCTCAGGCACTATCGCCCATCTCATGGTCTTTGAACCTGTCAGGCCTTTGGAATCCGTCTTCACAATCAATTCCGTCTGATCAGTATAGATCTTGGCCCCGGCCATTTCAGGAACCTTCAGGTCCGGGATCCTTTTGACATTTCCATGACCACTGAAAAGGACAGTCAGAGTAGCTGATTCCCCCACTTTGATCTCGGAAGGCGCGAGGGTCGATTTTATTTCAAAGCTGCCTACCAGGCCGCTGAAATCATCCGGCCTTTTTGCATTGGGCAGGGGAATCACCTTCAGCTCTAAAGGTTTGCTTGTCAACGTCGCCGGCCTGACAGAAGAAAAGAAAGGGTCACTGAAAAAACGATCACGGTCTCTATGTGATCCACGTCCGGTTTCATGAACATTCAGATGCATCTTTGAGGCCTGAATAATGAACTCACCCTGTTTGGAGGGGGTCAGGACATATCTGATTTCTAAGACTTGATAATCCTTGTCATTATAGACAGTCTGGTATTCTGTTGGTTTGCCTAATTGTGTAAAGGTAATGTGGTCTGTTTTGGGAAGATCGAGGGAGATTTCAGATACCCTGGCTCGAAGATAAAGCTTGAGTGTGTAAAAGGCCTGGCCCTCCACGTAAACCTCGGCGGGAGAGATAGAACAGGTCAGGAACAGAGGGCCCCTGTCATCACCCACACCTGAAGATGTCTTGAGGACCGTTAATGTCTGCGTGCCACTCTTAAATATCCTGCCCTTAAATTTGAATTCTGCCGGTCCGATCAGGAAGTTCCCTGTCTTCTTTGGCTGGATAAAATATGTATATTCAATCCCGGAATTGACTTTGCCGTTGATAATCTCAATACGGCTTGAGCTTCCTGTTTCAGTCACATTAAAGTGTTCCAGCCCGGAAACAGCGGGATGTGAGCTGCTCTTGCGTGTACCTGATATGTTCACAACCATTCTTATGGAATTTGACAGCAATGCCTCCTTCCGGTCCAGTGTCAGGCTGACTGATACATCCGCACCGGCAAGACATGGGATAAACAAAAATGCGGTGAGCATCAGTGCAGTCAATATAAGTCTTAAATAAGCTTTTTTGAAAAATGACATATCAGTTAATTCCTTAACCTTTTCGAAAGGCGGGATGGTCCCAGCTTTGCTGTGCGGGTTTTACCAATCCTTTCCTGACCGGACACCATGTCTCTTGTCTTCAGGGACCTGAAGATGCAAGAACCGGGAACGGTCTTCCTTGATGTTGTCTAAAAGGGCCTCGGCCTTTTTCTTGTCAATCCCGGCCTGATCGGTCTCTGACACGGGCATGGCCTGAGCCGGGGGCTGATCCTCTTTTTGGCCCATTGACGATTGATCACGCGCTTTGAGTTCTCCGGAAAGGTCTTCAGGGGTTTCCTGCTCTTCAGTTTGGCCCTCGTCTTGTTTGCCACCTTCTTCTTGTTCGGGCTTTCCGTCTTTCCCTGGTTCTTTTTCCTGCTTTTCCTGCTTCTGGTCTTTATCCTTACCTTCCTGATCCTTACTTCCCTGATCAGAACTCTCCTGTGGTTCCTTTTTCGGGCAGGACTCCTTGTCTTTTTTCTGCTTTTTTATTTCTCTCAGGGTCAGTTCAAGGTTATAGCGGGCATCCTCATTATCCGGACAGGACATGACAGCCTGCTTATAGAATTCAGAGGCTGATTGCAAATCACCTTGCTTAAAGGCCGTGTTACCCAAATTGTACAGAGCCCTGAAACGGACCCCCTTGTCTTTGGTCCTCCTGAGCACGCTGGAAAATGCGCCCATTGCGCCCTTGTAGTCGGAACCCTGGTAAGCGGCGCAACCCCGGTTATAGCGATAGCGGATATCTTTCGGGTGATCCATATCTGAGAGTGCATAGATCTTTTCGGCCTCAGCAAAGCGCCCTTGTCTATAAAGCTCGTCAGGGTCTTCAGCACTCAAGACGCGGCCCGGGAAGATCAATACAGCAAATATAATCAAAAAAAGAAAGTTCTTGAACATTTTTTAATTAACACCTTAAACCTTCAGCTATGCTGATGATCCCAGCTTTGCTTTGCGGGTAAGTGAGAGATTATTTTCACCGCCCGCTTTGCTCGAGACGCAGAGTTCGCAGAGAGAACATATGTTTTCTTTTCTGCTGAGAGGGCAGAAAAGAAAAGATCTTACAGCATGATGGCAGTGATGATAATAGCGGGGCATAGAAATAACACCATTGTGAATCAAATGACTGTATCGGGCTCGGCATGTTGTTATTTGCTTTCCTTCCTCTCAAAGGAAAACAAATCAAATAGTAAACTCTGCGTCCTCTGCGACTTTGCGGTAAGTATTGTTTTCTGATCTCCTCTCACGAATCAGTCCCTCTATCAGCAGGCACAGGAAGGCGGCGAGGAGAAAAAATGTAAAGCGCTCTTCATAGACCTTTATCTTGCCGCTCTTGAGGGTGGCTGCCTCTGTTCTTGATTTGATCCCGTCAAAATAGAGAATATCAAGGTCTAAGTCACCGGCCACAGACCGCGCATAGGTCCCTCCGGTTGTCGCGGCAATTTTTTCGAGGCCTGCTTCATCAAGCTTGGATAAAATAAGTTTACCCGATTTATCCTTCTTAAAGCCGCCTTTCTCAGTGCCCCCGGGTATGGGTCCCCCTGCACTGTCGCCTATGCCGAATACAAAGATCTTGACCCCTCTTTTTGCTGCCTTCCGGGCCGCTTCAAGACCTCTTTTTTCGTTATCCTCTCCGTCGGTGATAAGGAGGATTACCTTGTCAGTCTCGGATTTAAAATCAAAAGAAGACAGGCTGGTTTCAATTGCCGACCCGAGATCCGTGCCCGGCACAGGGATGAGATCAGGAGAAAGCATGTTCATGAACATGTCCAAGGCACCATAATCCAGGGTTAGAGGGCATTGAACGAACGCTGTCCCTGAGAAGGCCGTAAGTCCTATCCTGTCCCCCTGGACCACCCTGATAAAGTCCAGGATCTCCCTCCTCGCCCGTTCAAGCCTGTTTGGTTTTATGTCCTCAACCATCATACTCGGTGAAACATCCACGGCAACCATGATGTCCACACCCTTTTGGCTCACCTCCTGATAGTGACTCCCCCATCGTGGTCCTGCAAGGGCCACAATTATAAATCCCAGTGCACCTACCAGAAAAATACCCTTGAGGAACCTTCTTCCCTTGTGCTCTTCTCCGGTCAGTCGTCCCAACAGCCCGGTATCGGCAAACTGTTCCATGGCCTTTTTTCTTTGTCTGTTCCGGAAGACCATAGTCAGGACTGCCGCGGGCAAAAGCCAGAGAAGGATGAGTGCAAATGGATGTGCAAGTGTCACGGAATTATCCTCAAGAATGTGGCCCTTGAAATTATTTCTAATCCCAAAAGGATCAGGCCGGGGATAAGAAAATAGAAATAGAGCTCCCGGAAATGGAAGAACTCCTTGACCTTGACCTCGGTCTTTTCCTGTTTGTCTATGATACCATATACCTCTGAGAGCTCCTCGCTGTCAGCGGCCCTGAAGTATCTGCCCCCGCCGATCTTTGCGACCTTTCTCAATGTGTTTTCATCCAGGTCAACTTGCTGATGGATAATACGGGTGCCAAAAAAGGTCTTGACCTTGAAAGGGGCAGGCCCGGTTCCTCCCACTCCGATGGTATAGATCTTTATTCCCAGGGCCCGGACCGCATCAGCGGCCTGTTCCGGCGTTATGTCGCCGGCGTTGTTCCTCCCGTCTGTCAGCAGGATCAGGATTTTGGACTTGGCCTTCAGGTCTTTCAATCTTTTTCCGCTGATTGCAATGGCAGAGCCGATTGCGGTCCGATCCCCTGCCATTCCTGTCTCCATTTTGTCCACGAGCCCGAGGAGCAGGCCCTTGTCCATGGTCAGTGGTGACTGGGTAAAGGCCTCATCTCCAAAGACCACAAGGCCAATCCTGTCGGTTTCCCTCTTCTTTATAAAGTCGTCTACAACTTTTTTCACTGCCGTGAGTCTTGTCACTGGTTTGTCATCGAGTTGAAAATCCATGGCCTGCATGGAGCCCGAGGTGTCTAAACAGAGAATAATATCCACACCGGGAGACCGGATATCACGGGAAACATTATAGAGCTGCGGCCGTGCGGCAGCTATGACAAGCAGAATCAGGCAACCGGCCCTCATGATCATGGGCATTCTCATCAAGACCGGGGAATTCGTATCAGTCAGGTCGTTCAGTCTTGAAGCCATAGAACACGTTAGGCCTGCCGGTTTTCTCCGGACCATAAGAAAGACCCAGCCCAACACTGCAAGAAGCAGGACAAGGACAACCGGATATGCGAACCTGAACATCATCGGGCTTCTCCCTTTACATCCCCCGGTGAAGGACCTGGTTCCGGTATAGGACCTGTTTTTTTGATGAAGGACAACGCCTTTTCAATATCCTCCTCTTTTCTTGCAACTGTGGGTACGGTGTCTGCAAATTTGATCAGGTCCGCCTGCCGGAGCAGGGGCAGGAGTTCTCTGTCCTGATCATTGCGGATACAGACGGCGATTTCCTGTGTGGTGTACTCAGCAGCCGGAAAACCCCTGATCGCTTCGAGGTATTGCCTCAGGATACCGGAGAAACGGAAATAGAACTCCTTGACACGACCCCCTTCAAAAATCCTCCCTGCCATTAGATCTTCAATCTGTGTTTTGGCCCAAATATGAGGAAGATCACGGGGCCTCACGGAGACCTGCTTGCCTTTCTGTCTCTTATAAAACAGGAAGAGGGCAAGAAGGACGATTATCACGCAGAGCACACCTGCCGCCCACGGCAGATACTTCAACCACAGGGATTGGATCGGCATGATCCCCTGTATAGGCCTTAACCCGGCTTCTTCGGGTTTGTCTCCGAGATTGGAACTCACCTTCAGCCGGACAGGGTCGGCAGTAAGGGCCTTTGCCTTTCCCTCGTTGTCTTTATAGGTAATGGAAATGGGTCCTGTTTTCCATGAATCTAATTGGTCCACGAGGAATTTCATGGTAATCCTGCCTGCCGTGCCTGTCTCTTCTTGAGTAACATCGCCGGCAGGCCCTGCACTGCGATCTATAAGGGTGAGACCTTCAAGGCCTCCTATGTCCGGATTTGCAGGGAGACTTGCCCCTTGTGGGAGGCGATAATTGAGCGTGAGTACCACAATGTCTCCCAATGCGGCTGATTCCCTGTCCAAAGAGGCCTGCAACTCACCCTGTACCGGGTGTTCCGCCATGGAAACTCCGGGCAAAAGAAGCACGCACAGGAGGATTAGAAGCGGGATTATGGCGAGTCTGTTTTCCATTCAGTAACCGTTCACCTTCTTCTCCCCTCAAAAAAGCGCGTCAGAGGCTCAACCACCGGTCGATCTGTGGATAGTTCCACGAGATCAACTCCTGCCTTTTTGAGCAAATCAGACAGGTAGGAGGTCTGTTCTTCTTGATAATTCCGCCAGGTTTCCCTGAGTTTTTTGCTGCTCGTGTTTATCATTGCTGTCTCGCCGGTCTCCGGATCTCTTACGATTACCAGACCTGCGTCGGGAAGTTCCTGTTCTGAAGGATCGGATACATGGAGGACACTCAGGTCATGTTTTTTGGCAGTGAGTCTTATTGATTTATCAAACCCTGAATCCATGCAGTCGGAGATCAGGAAGACAATGGCATGACCCTTTGTGACACGGTTCAGGTAGCTCAGTGCACCATCTATGTTTGTTGTCAGGTCCCGGGGTTCGTAAGTGAATATCTCTTTGATAAGATGCCACACATGGGAGGCCCCTTTTCTTGGAGGAATATATTTTTCCACCCCCGAGCTGAAGAGGATGGCACCCACCTTGTCATTTGTCCGTATAGCGAGGAATGCCAGCATGCCGGCCACTTCTGCGAGGAGTTCCCTCTTGAACCTGACCCTTGTCCCAAAGAGATGAGAACCGGACAGATCCAAGAGCAGCATAACAGTCAATTCGCGCTCTTCATGAAACACCTTTA
>JAYEIR010000237.1:0-2724 GCA_034660135.1 Thermodesulfobacteriota bacterium | reverse complement strand
GCCAGCATGCCGGCCACTTCTGCGAGGAGTTCCCTCTTGAACCTGACCCTTGTCCCAAAGAGATGAGAACCGGACAGATCCAAGAGCAGCATAACAGTCAATTCGCGCTCTTCATGAAACACCTTTACAAAAGGGTGACCAAAACGGGCTGATACGTTCCAGTCAATGGTCCTGATGTCGTCACCGATCTGATATTCGCGGACCTCGGCGAATTCTATGCCCTGGCCCTTGAAAGCGCTCTCATACCGGCCTGCGAACATGTCGTTGGCCATGTGCCTGGTCTTGAAATGAAACTTTTGGATCTTTTTTAACAGCTCGTCTGAGAGCATCTCAGGGGACCTCGATTCGTTCCAGCAGTATTTCTATAAGGTCATCACTGGTTTTTGATTCCGCCTCTGCCTCGTAGCTCAACAAAATGCGATGCCTCAGGATATCCGGGGCCAGGGACTTTACGTCCTGGGGTGTCACATAACCGCGGCCTTCTAAAAACGCGTGGGCCCGTGCGGCCATGCCAAGCCAGATGGAGGCCCTCGGTGAGGCCCCGTAGCTGATCATAGGGCCGATATCCAGGCCGAAATCCTCAGGATTCCGCGTGGCCCTTGTGAGATTCACAATGTAATCCATAATTTTTTCTTCCATATGAATGGATTTCATTGTCCGACTGGCCGATTCAAGCCGGGCAATATCCACAACACCTGAGATGTCTTCGGTGAGTCCATTGTAAGACAGCTCCATTATCTCCTTTTCTTCAGTAGCTGTTGGGTAATCCACCTTTATTTTCATCATGAATCTATCTATCTGGGCCTCTGGAAGAGGATATGTCCCTTCCTGTTCAATTGGATTCTGGGTGGCAAGTACAAGAAAAGGCCTGTCTAAGATAAATGTGTTTTCACCAATGGTTACCTGCCGTTCCTGCATGGCCTCTAAAAGCGCACTCTGGACCTTTGCCGGGGCCCTGTTGATCTCATCCGCCAGGATAATATTGTGAAAGATCGGGCCTTTTCTGATTTCAAAAGAAGAGCTGTCAGGACGGTAAAACTGGGTGCCGATAATATCTGCCGGCAGGAGATCCGGTGTAAACTGGATCCTCTGGAACGTTGTGTTGATTGTAGCGGCAAGGCTCTTGACCGCCGTTGTCTTGGCCAGACCGGGAAGGCCTTCGAGGAGCAGGTGCCCATCGCACATGAGCCCGATCAACATCCTTTCTATGACGGTCCTCTGGCCCACAACGGCCTTTCCTATTTCCGCCATAATCTGCCTTAGAACCAGGCTTTCCTTTTCAACCATCCGGGTGATTTCCTGGATATCCATCAAAATTTACCTCCGTCAGAATTTATCTGATTTTTCTGTAGCCTTCGATTCGTTTTCCCCGGGACATATCCTTCCAGGTCCAGGGCGATATGCTCGAATCCGATGTTGCGTAATTTATCTACAATAATACTTCTTAGATCTTCAGCAACAAATTTTTTCAGATTTTCTTTGTTTACCTCTATCCTGGCCACAGACCCGTGATGCCGTACCCTGACATCGCTGAAACCCTGTTCCAGGAGAAATGCCTCTGCCTTTTCGACCATGCGCAGGTCTTCGACCGTAATGGGGACCCCGTATGGGATTCTCGTCGCAAGGCAGGGTAAAGCGGGCTTGTCCCACGTTGAAAGCCCCATTTCCCTTGACAGGAAACGTATTTCGTTTTTTGTGAGTTTTGCGTCGATCAAGGGTGCGATTACGCCGGCTTCTCCGGCCGCCCGGAATCCGGGACGGCAATCATTTAAATCATCCACATTTTCTCCATGAATCACATGCCTGATATCCTTGTCCCGTGCAATTTTGAAGATCATTTGAAACAGATGCCGCTTGCAGTGATAGCAGCGATTTGGGCTGTTTGACACAAACCCGGGAATTTTCATTTCCTCAGACTGGAACACGATATGAGGAATACCCCTTTCCATGGCAAATCTGCAGGCGTTTTCGATTTCGCGGTCAGGGTGTATGGCAGAGCGTGCAGTGACTGCCACAACTTTATCCCCTAAGGCCTGATAGGATAACGCTAACAGAAAAGTGCTGTCAACACCGCCGGAAAACGCCACAACAAGCGAGTCCAAGTCCTTCAGCTCGGAAACAAGCTTTTCCTTTTTTGATCTTGCGATATCCTTATTCATTTCAGTCAATGCTTCACCTGCTTTGGTAGTGTCGAGAAATCCAGATAAAAAAGGATTGACTCATAAAAATTTGACACAAATGTTAAGATCTTGATATAAGCATTTAGATTGCTGTTATTGCTACTCTATACGGACCTGCTTCCAAATTTCAATTAGAAACCAGCAATTCTAACGTAGTGCATGAACGAAAACCTCGAAATGAAAACGAACACAACGTCAATCATGAGGCTTTACTGAGTTGAGATTGATTCCATTAATCCAAAATCCAAAATCTAAAATCCAAAATGAGCATGCCTTGCTTGTCCCTGTCATAACAGGTTATTGTCTGAAATACCTGTACTGAGTGGAGGGAACACATGAGAAAGTATTCCAATTTCACAATCCTTATGACAATCCTGATCCTGATCTGCCTTGCCTTTTTCTGTTGCAAGGCAAAAAAGGAAACATTTCATATCGGGGTGTTGCAGTGGACGGAAAATGTCGAGGCATTTAACCAGACTTACAAAGGGGTTATCGATGGTCTCAGGGACAAGGGCTACATAGATGGAGGCAACCTGAAAATAAC
>JAYEIR010000236.1:0-9799 GCA_034660135.1 Thermodesulfobacteriota bacterium | reverse complement strand
ATATCACTTATTCGTCACCAGGCCATGAGTAATATGCTCGTTAGTCTTTCCCAACCGGACGAGAAGATTTCAGGATACGTCCTAAGTACCCAAGCAGCAATTTAAAGTTATGTCCGGTTCCAGCGGTGACCGAATAGAATACTTCTGCCGAATAGAGATCGTCTTCGGTCGGCGTTGCTCCGAAGTTGACATAGGCCTCTGTCACGATCCCCACCCTGGAACCAAGGTATAACGTCTTCCAGTCCTGGCTCAGGGCATTGAGCTCCTCTTCGGAACGAGGGCTCACTCCAACGAAATGGAGTTCTCCTTTTACGACACTGATAAGGGCTGGAAGAAATCGAAGAAACAGGTGCTTAAGCCCTTCCCATCTTGATCCCTTACTCTTTTTCCGGGTTTCTTGTGCAAATGGAGCATAACTCAAGTAATCGAACGTACGCCATAAGGTATTATCTAAGGGAGCCGGTAAACTGACAGCCTTCTTTTTAAAGAGCACCGGGCCGCGTCGAAAGGCCTTCAGTACCAGAGCGGTTACCAGCAGTAGAGGCCATACGATCAGCAATAAACAGGCGGCCACAACCCGTGAGAAGGCGCTTGATAAACGCTGTCCGATTCGAGAACCTGACATGCATCCTAAAATAAAATCTTCAGAAACCAAAACATCCGTGCCATATCGGACGTTGATCAGCCGGTTCTTATCGATAAGCACATTCGCCAATTCAAGGCCTTCTCCCACATAGCTGCCCTGGAAGATTACAGACCCGGTAACCGTACAACCTGAATCAAGCACGCAGTCTTTTCCGATGACTGCATCAGGCCCAAGCCTTGTTCCTTTGCCGATCCGGCAATTGCCCCCTATATAGACAGGTGGGTTGAGCGTTGCCGTTGGATGGAGACTAACATTTCTGGATAGCCAGATGGACTCGTCTGCTTCCTTGCCCCCAAGCAAAAGGCCGTTGAATTGCTTACCCAGGACTGCATGATGAGATGCGAGCAGTTCGTCGTAGGACCGCACACTCAAAGACATGGCAATTTCTACAGAAGATCCCTTACCTTGTGCCATAGACGCAAGATGAGATTCAAGCGCCTTTTCATCCAGGTCCCTGGGCAGATCTTTCAGGACGTCTACAGGGACCCATGCCCAGCCGGTCCATTGCCGGTTATCCCGGCTCTCTGCGGCAGAGGCATCGTGTGCCCGCAGCAGAGGCGAGAAAAACATTTTAGGTTCTGCCTGTTGAGTTGTCGGCCGGGGCTGATTCAGGTCAATTTGTGGCAGCCGGTCTGCATGGGCCAACAGGAAGGTTTCACTATTATTCCCAAGACTTATGGTCTTGAGGAGATCGTAAGGGAGAAAAGCGTCGCGAGCCAAATGGAATCTGAATGTGCTTCCCCAACGGGAACCGTCACCGAGAAGGCCTTCGATTTTCTCCGGCAGATGACTCAGGACAAACTCAAACTGAGTAATTCCACCCTCCACAAGAAATTCCACTACGTGCTGGATGAACGGGCGGTCCACGAGCGGCAGCAAGGGTGATGGATATCGCTCGTTAAGTGGTTCCATCCCGGGAGTAAGACCTGGTGCAATAATGACCGCTATCATGATTTAAGTCCTCCTCGGTGTGTTCTATCGTTTAAAAATTCGTTCCTCTGATCCTTTCAAGAATGACCCGGTACAAAAATACCGCGTTACCCACAAAATACCTTTTCCATAGCCGGCCCGGTTCCTGGATAAACCGGTAGATCCATTCCATCCCCATTTCCCGCATCCACATGGGGGCGCGAGCAGTCCTGCCGGAGTAAAAGTCGAACAGCCCCCCCACTCCCATGGCGACCCGCACTCCTGTTTCCATCAAATGATCATTGATCCAGGTATCCTGGCGAGGTGCGCCAAAGGCCACCAACAGGAGATCAGCACCCGATTCTGCGATCTGATCGATAACCCCCTTTTCCTCCTCCGGAGAGAAGTATCCATGCCGGCAGCCGCTGACGATCACACCGGGATAATGCTTCTTAATCCAGTCTCTGACGGCTTCAGGAACTTCGTGCCGGGCACCCAACAGGAACAAGCCCTTCCCGGAGCCGGAAAGGGCCTCGCACAGGAGAGGGAAGAGATCCGTGCCATTGACGTTTTGCTTGATCTCTCTAACAAGTATTTTACCTGCAAGCTTGAGGCCTATACCGTCGGCAAGACACATCTGACTTGTTTTTAACACGTTTAAATAAGCCTTATTGCGGTAAGCAATGTTGGCGCAGTCCGCATTAACAAAGCAGATCTGGGAACCGGCATCTCCATTCAGCATCTCAATGATCGTCTCTATGGCATCGGCCATGGTAACATTATTGATTGGAATCCCAAGGATAGTGACAAGGTCGGGGGCCGTTGCAACACCCTCGCCGTATAAGACAGCGGGAATAGCCCTCAGGGCGATTCCAAGATCTCCCCATACACTTTGTGACTCCACATACTCCTGGTCCACCTCCACCTCGGTGGCATAATCGATATTCGCCCTTCGCCTGATCCACCACAAAGATATAAGTCCCGGTCGTACGTCGAATCGACTCCGCACCTCTTTTTCCCTCAGACTCAGATCTCCCGGTGATACAGCGCGTGGACCGATAAAAGAGATGTCACCCTTTAGGATATTGATCAAAACAGGCAGTCTGGTCAAGCGCAGGACGGTCAATATCCGCCCTGCAAATCCACCGGAAGTATCAAATGAAAAGTCGTTGAAGGTAACGCACCATCGGCCCACCCTTGGTGTCCGTTTAAGGGTTGTCCCCGGGATGAAATATGACAAGACTAAGATCGGCCACAGAATGAGTAACAGGAAAAGTGACAAAAGAAAGTCCAAGAGCCTCTTGGCCCCGGAAAGGAGCTGAATAACAAATAGCCAGGTAAAGCCGCGTATCAATCGTCGCATTCGCAGACGCCACAACCCCCTCCTCGAAAAACGGCGGTACAGCTCCTCTTTTACCTCTTCCCGATCATAATCTTTGGTGTCGTTGTTTTTCACCTGACCCTCAGAATTCATGATGGAATAAACTTTTTAGCAATTCCTTGTGTAAGTCCAATGCCAATCAACAATCGCCAATCAACAATCATTAATACGCTCCCTTTCCAAGCAGCACTGCGGGAATCGTGCCCAACAGGAGTTTGATGTCAACCCATAAGCTCTGACTTTCTATGTATTGAACGTCTAACTCCACCTGTTCATCAAAAGGGATGTCACCTCGCCCACTGACCTGCCAGATACATGTAAGTCCGGGGATCACATCCAGCCTGCGACGGTCAGCCAAGGTGTATTCAGCAACCTCTCTCGGCACTGGAGGACGGGGCCCCACTAAGGACATGTCCCCCTTGAACACACACCATAATTGCGGAAGTTCGTCAATGCTCACCTTGCGAATGATCCTGCCAATCCATGTAACTCGTGGGTCCTTTTTCATCTTAAAGGTGATGCTGTCATCATGGTCGCTTTGCTCGAGTAGCGTGTCCTTTAGCTCCTCTGCATTTGCAACCATTGATCGAAATTTCGGAAACGGAAATTCGTGTCCCCAGAGACCGATGCGGGTCTGCCAGAAAAAGACGGGACCGCCATCGGTAAACTTGATGCACAGAGCTACTCCAAGAAAGACCGGCCACAGGCAAAGCATGAGCAAACCGGAGGCAATAATATCGATTGCTCGTTTCAGGATTTTGGCCCCACCCACCACTATAATCCAGGCATACTTCTTTCTCCAGTAACGGAGACGAAGGGCCAGACCTCCAGGGCCGCCGGCGCCGGAGCCATATCTTCGGTAGAGCTCTTCCATAAGCGCCACGCGTTGAGAGTGATCTTCCATGGATGATATGTCGGTCGATTTCATTTGCCATCCCCAGGTTTGGATTGATGATTGATGATTGTCGATTGTCGATTGAAGGAATTATGGTCAATGGCTGAGCTGATGTGAGCCATTATGATGGCCGTGGATCGCTCTAAAAGATCTTCACCGTTTACTACTATATCCGCAAAGGTTTTCGTAGGGAGGATGTACTTCTCGTTCATGGGCCGAACCGTCTCGGCATACTGGGCCATAACAGATTCAGGCGTACGTCCTCTCTCTTTCGTGTCACGATCGAGCCTGCGGGACAGGCAAATATGATCATGAAGTGTAACAAAAACACTCGTGCACAAAAGATCCCTGATTTCTTTCCAGTGAAGAACAAAGAGGCCTTCAATGATAACGAAATTGCCGGGCGAAAGCCTCTTCGATTGAGGCAAACGGGTGTGCGTGGCAAAATCATAATTGGGCTCGCTTATTTTACCCCCACTGATCAGGACTTGTAGATGGTTCTTAAACAGATTCAGGTCCAGGGCCTCAGGCCTGTCAAAATTGCGTTTTTCTCTCTCAGCCGGGTGGAGAGAAGAGAGATCGTGATAATAGGAGTCCAAAGACACCAATAATGGATCTGTTTCAGGCAGTTGATCGACCAATGCCTTTGCCAATCCGGACTTGCCCGAACATGACGGCCCTGCGATTCCAATTATATAAGGCCTTCCGGACATCAGGCACCTTCCCCTGCTGCTTTACGGATTACCTCGAGTGTGCGGGCTGCCGTAGCAGCCCATGTAAAATTCTTGCTCCGTTCCAATCCCCGTCTCCCATAGTCATTGAGTAGATCAGTATCTGTCAGGAGACGCCTTATGGACTCAGAAATAGATTCCTCATCATATGGATCAAAGAGCATACCGGTATCACCTGCAACCTCAGGCATGGAAGAGATGTTAGAACAGGCTACCGGGACCCCACAGGACATGGCCTCTAAGACCGGCAAACCAAACCCTTCATACAGTGAGGGGAAGACAAAGAGGTCCGCACCTCGATAAAGATCAGGCATATCCCCTGTAGGTGCAAAGCCTGTAAACACAATATCATCAGCATATTGGGATTCATTGGCAATGCGATGTACTTCTTCAGCCCTATCCCAGTCGCTGCCGGCCAAAACCAACTGATGAGGGATATCCCCGCCGGCCTTCAAGCGCGAGAAGGCCCGGATCAGGCCCGCATGATTCTTGCCCGGATGTTCAATTCTGGATATATACAGGATGTAAGGCGTACGTATGCCATATTTAGAGCACATGCTCTCAGCAGAGGCCTCTTTATTTCCCGGGAAGTAGAGTTGATCATCCGCTGCAAGGGGGGTAACAGTAACCCGTTCTTCAGGTACTCCGGCATACTCCACAATATCCCTTTTGCTGCTCTCGCTCACTGTGAGCACAAGGGTAAGTCTGCGGATCAGGAATGGGAGCACCTGTTTGATATAGAACATCCTGGCCGGATCATATTTCCCTTCAACATGGATACTGGAAAAATCATGGACAGTGCCCACTGTTGGGCAGGATACGGACAGGGGCAATCTCCTGTTGCCGGCAGGCAGGAACAGGACATCGTACTCGCGCTTGCGGCACCATTTGGAAAGGGCTACCTGGTGCCATGCCACATTCACAACGGGACTGCGAAGAAAACCCCCAAAACCCAGAATCGACATTCGATCCGGATCCGGAACAAAGAGTTCCTTCTCGTCTTCATACACCATCACCTCAAAATCCGGCCTTTCTTTAAGGGATGAAAACTCCCGGAGGATATTGATAATATACTGGCTTATGCCTGACTTGCCACCATCGCCACCAAAGGTCGTAATACCTATCTTCATTGATTCCACTCCTTACCAAAATTTAAACATGTCCTCGAGATGCACGTCAGCCATTATATCAATACCTGCGGCACATTTTAAAATATAAAAGAACAAAATAACGAGCAGGAGAAACGGGGAAAAGGCCAACACAAAAAAAGATACTTCAGCCACAACGGATATCAACTTCTTGCGCCGCCATTCCATCCTTCGAATTGCAACACGTCGATCCCGCCCCATCAAAAAGACAAAATAGTAGTGTGCAAAAAAAATAGGGATCACCCCTCGCACATCAATTGGATGCTTCTTCAAGGGCTGACTTGCCGTGACAGCTTCTTTGATAGCAGAAAACTGTGCAGGCGTCAAAGAGGCGCGTACCTTAGGGTCAATACGCTGTAGGACGTGATAGGTAAAAGGATCTGTGTGCGCGTGATTGTTCATCACATTTCACCTCTCAAGGGATTGTCACCTCCGAGGTGCAAAATCAACCTGTCAATATACAATTCGAACGAATACTTGGTGCGAACCCGTTGCAAACCGTTTTGTCCTAATTTGGATGCCAGTCCCGGTTCAGTGAGCACCCGTTCAAGAGATTTAGCAAGGGAGGACACATCCTGTTCCCGCACGATTAGCCCTGTCTTTTGGTGTTCGAGCCAGTCGGGAATACCTCCCACACCAAAGGCAATCACGGGGCGGCCATGATGCATGGCCTCGAGCCCTATCATGCCGAATGGTTCCGGCCAGCGTGAGGGCACGACCAGTACCTTCGCCTCTGAATAGAATTGCCCTAAATCCTCGTTCCGGACCCAACCTGAGAAATGCACTCTGTCATTGAGGCCCAGCTCCGTGCAGAGGGCCTTGAGTTTCAGTTCCGCATTGCCTGTCCCTACAATGTTCGCCCGGAAATTGCATGGAAGATTTTGAAGAGCGTGCAATAGGAGGTCGACCCCTTTGCCCCGAATGAGCTGGCCTACATACAGTATTACCGGGTCGGTCGGGACCGGGGATGGTGTCCGGTTCTCCATGCGAATCACAGGAGGTAAAATATGCACCTTTTCTTTTGGGAACCCGTTTTGTAAGAGTTCATCTCTCATGAAGCGGCTTCCCACCAAAAGGGAATCAATACGATAATTACGGCGCATTTCTTTGAGCTTCTCCCTTATATTAACAAAGGCGAAACCGGTCCGCGATGTATTACTCCTGGCAATGAAGGCACCATCGATCCAGCACCGCCAATCCAGCCTATGGTGGCAGACTCTCCCGTTGGATATAAAGTACTTGTGCCTTCTGGGACAGCACAGATCATGGTCATGTATCATTCGAACGGTGTGCACTCTTTCCAAGAGGTGCATGTAGAATTTCAGTTCGGGGATCTTGTGAAAATAGATCACGTCAGGAGAAACCCTGCCTAAGATATCATCAATGGTTTGAACATTTCCATCGTTTGTGATTGAAGCCATTTCCCGACATAAAAAAGTCTCCGCAAAGAGGGCCATATACTGTTCCAGATCCCGCTCTGAAATTTCTCCGTAAGCTAAGTAGCAGGCGTGGCCTCTAACTCTTAACCCTTCCACCGTGTCTGCAATGTTTTGTTCCACACCGCCGAAAAAGCCGCACTTCTCATTTACGAAAAGGATTTTCACGGATAGCCTCCTCATAGATTTGAAGCAGAGATTGAGTGATCCTGTCCCAGCTATATTCGCCCCATGCCTTTGCTTTGCCGGCGTTTGCCAGCTTATGGGCCATATCCGGGGTTTTTATCAGAGTCGTGAACGCCCGGATAAACCCTGCCTCCTCATTAGGCTCAAACAGCAGCCCATCTTCATTATCCTCCATAAAAGACGGGATACCTCCGATCCGACTTGCAATCACGGGAAGCCCTGCTGCCCAGGCCTCCAAAATTACGATTCCGAAGGGCTCGTGGATGGAGGGGAGCAGGAACATATCACCCCCGTGATAAGCATCCACCAAGTCCTGTCCCCCGGCATCCAACCCGTCAATGATCGTCACATGACTTTCAAATCCTTTCTCCCGGACAGTGCGGAGGAGCTTCTTATTATAATTTTCATTGGTCACAGGTCCAATAATGAGCACATGTGCCCTGGGATTTAACTTGATCAGCTCCGGGAGAAGGTTAATGACAAAAAGCTGGTTTTTCTGTGGATCGATTCTTCCGACGGTCAGGATTACATACGCATCCAAAGGGATGTTGTAACTGCTGCGGAATTTGTGCCCGTCCCCTCTTGCGAACCGTTCAGTATCCACCCCATTAGCAAGATGGATGACTTTTTTGTGGGGAAAACGGCGCTGGGTCTGGCGCTGTTCTTCCTGTCCTACACATATGATGGCCGCTGCATCGTCAAAAACCCTGCGAGAACCTACCCACCAGCCAAGCAGCTTTCCCCACTCAAAGGCGCCTTGGCTGGGGGCTGTCCAAGTGTCGGCCTCTTCGCTGGGAACGTCGAAAGCACCCCCGTGAAGGGAAATCACGTAGGGTATTTGGCGCTTTCCGGCCGCATATCTGCCGATGCCACCCGGTCGTTTGGCCGTATGGAGATGAATAAGATCCAAGTCAGGATATTTCTTGAGAACTTTCATTAACGCAAATGAGAAAAGATTCCCCCCTTTTCTGTCCAATTGCTCTTTTGCGCCCTCTCGAAGCCTCAGATAGGGATAGAAATATGGAACCCGGGTTACTCTGACGCCACCTATGATTTCCCGGTCCTGGTCCGCCAAGGCATTTGGGCAGATGATTTCCGTATGATGTCCCATCTTCAGAATGCGTTTGCAGGTCTCAAGAATGACCGTCTCAGTTCCTCCCCAATGGCTTTTGACGAAGCGCCGTGGCACTTGAACAATATTCATAAGTTCTCCCCTATCGCCGTCTCTTGAAGAAATGTTTCCAGATTTGTCACATAGCGTTTTAGTGTAAACTCACGTTCCACCATGGCCCTTGCATTGGCCGCTATATTCCTGCTCAAATCCGGATCATCTAGTAAACACAAGATTTTCTCAACAAGTTGTTTCGGGTTTTCCTTCTCGAAGATCAAAGCGTTTTTTTTATCTCTCAAAAACTCGCCGTGACCGCCATCGGCCGTGCTGATAACGGGTGTGCCGGATGCCATTGCTTCTAAATGGGTCAGGCCAAAAGGCTCCTGCCACGCAGATGGAAATACAAAGATATCATGTTCCCGATAGATACGGGGCAATTCAGTATGCGCGACCTTTCCGGTAAATTTGATATCAGCAGGACCTCGTGCAGCCTTATCCCTGAGTAACGTTTTGTATTCTTCCGGTCCCTCTCCTATGATCGACACTCTAACATTCCGGGTGGCAGATCCCGAATCCCTTATTTTGTAATCTGCAATCCGTAATCCGCAATCCGCAATCAAATGGGCCGCCTCAATGAGTGTATGGACACCCTTATAGGGATGCAGTTGGCCCACGTAGAGCAGACGAACCGGCGATTTAATTTTACCGGGTTCAGACTTTTGAGGGAACCGCTCCAGGGGTATCCCCTGATAAATCACCTTGGCCTTCCTGATGGGCAGGCCCTTAGCAAGGAGGTTTCTTTTTAACAACTGGCTGATACAAGTAGCATATTTGAAGTTTAAGCCCTTGAAGTTGATACTGGAAAAGATATAATTATCAAACACATACCTTGCAAGGCCCTTGGGTGTCAGCCCGAATCGGGCCGGTCTATATCCCGCAATGGTCTCGTCGTTAAAGGTATAGACGATTGGTATGCCTGAATCCTGTGCGGCCTTTGCCGGCCCGATGGTAAGACGCAACTGACTCCACAAAAAGATTACATTGGGCTTTTCAATCGTGATGGAATGCTTCGTCAAGCCATAGTTGTATTTACCGACACGCCAACGCTGCCATCTCATAATTTTACCAGGCAGTTCAAAGGGGAGGTAGAGTTTAAGTATCCGGTGTATATTGGGGCCTGTTTCATTTGCTGTCGCCTCTTCCACACCGTGAGTACTGGTTAGTACCGCCAAATCGTGCCCTCTCCCGGCCAGGTCTTCGCATACCTGATGGCACAGGATTTCATAGCCCCCTAAGTAGTGAGGCGGGAAGAGGTTGGAAATTATGAGAATCTTTATGGTGATTTCCCCCGTCTAT
>JAYEIR010000235.1:0-9878 GCA_034660135.1 Thermodesulfobacteriota bacterium | reverse complement strand
ACAAAATGGCGTGGTGATGAGGATACAACCTTTGAACCCGTGAACGGTTACACTTTTTATTTCTTCGAATTCTCTTGTCTTAGGAACGTGGACGAAACAACTTCCGTAAGTAGGCGCTCGGATTTAGGGTGGATTTGTTCGATCCGAAAGCTCAAAACCACAGGAATAGCAAGACTATTTCGAGGATTTTGAGATTGAGGACCGGACAAAGACGCCCTGAAGCCGGGATGCATAGTTGTGGAAGTTATTTCGTCCACGTTCCTTACTTTCCAGGACACTAATACCCATACGCTTTGCCATTTGGCGCTGGCCGAGACTGGAATCCTTGCACAGGATTTATAGGAGGCGGAGGTGAATTTCCTGTTCTAACAGATAGTTCATGAGATGAATTTTATAGATAGATGGGTTGATATGTCAAGACTAATTTGAGGTAAAGGGCGGCAAACCCTTTTGCCTGTTTCAAACTTCAGTTCGATAATTTTGTAACAGCTCATTAATTAGTGGCATACGAGACAGGCACCGGGATCTCTTTTTAAAACCGCTAATTAGTCTCTGAACGAAAACCTCGAAATGAAAACGAACACAACATCAATCATGAGGTTTTACTGAGTTGGGATTGATTCCATTAATCCAAAATCTGAAATCCAAAATCCAAAATCGTGCCTGAACAGGGTTTTCGTTCAGGCACTAATTATTGAGCTGTTACATAGCTTTCACTGCGCACTATGGATAAGAGGGTAAGGTTACCTCGATAATATCTCTTTTTTCGGCTTTGAAATCACCGGTATAGATCAACAGACCTCTTCCAAAACACTGGGCCAGGCGACAGAGGATTCCCATGTATTCCCTGCGGTTCGCAATGAACTTCACTTCGGTTCCATTATTGGCCTTAAGCCATTTCGAAAATTTCTCCCTGTCTGCACTATTGGCATGGCGAAGCAGTATATAACGAATCCCATTGAGCTTATCGGATGTGCTGCTCAAGGCTTCGGATGCTTCCATAACCTCACATGGGAGTGTTGTTGTTTCCGAACAAAATGCTGGAAACGCGATAAGAAGTAACAACAAGCACAGAAATACGGATTTCTTCATTTTTATACTCCTTTCAAAGGTCTCAGACCGTCCTTTTGGTTCAGGTTTTCGGTGAATCCAAACGGTTACCCGTGTATTAACGTCTTTTGCTTTTTACAAAAAACCGGAATCTCTTTCTTGTTCTGATAGGTTCCGGAATATCAGGCATCTCCCCTCTGAGGATCGCATCAGGCCTTTCAGAGACCATTTGCCTGGCCTCATCGTAGCTGCCGAGTATATCGGCTGCATATTCCACGGCCCGGGACAAGACCGGCCTCCTGGTACGGTTTGAATGCGCGTCTGTAGCAATAATATGCGCAACTCGATTTTTCACCATAAGTTCGGATGTCGCCCTGGCAAGCTCCCCGAATTCCCCTGTAAGGCTCATTGCGGTTATCTGGATCAGTGCCCCCATATTGACAAGCTCGTACAATATCTCCGGGTCATGCTCCAAGACCATATTTCGCTCCGGGTGGGTTATGATGGGGGTAACACCGGCTACCTTCAGGCTGAAGATTTCATCCTTCAGGCCATTTGGAATGCTCTGTGAAGGCAGTTCAAGGAGAATGAACTTTCCTGCATTATTGATGGTTCCCGCGTCCCCCCTTTTGATATGTTCCAGCATGTTGGGG
This sequence comes from Thermodesulfobacteriota bacterium, assembly GCA_034660135.1. Classification (GTDB taxonomy): domain Bacteria; phylum Desulfobacterota; class DSM-4660; order Desulfatiglandales; family Desulfatiglandaceae; genus JAYEIR01. The sequence continues at coordinate 8,175 of JAYEIR010000235.1, read as the reverse complement.
CACAGATGATTCTCAGCGCCCGGGCATACCCGCAATCGGATGCCCTTCCCGGATATGGCCTCCTGAAGGTCTTGCACTCTTGACATGACTTCCTCGGATCTATTCAGGTAGACTCCATTAAGGGTGTGGGGTGTAGCCACAATGACGCGGATACCGTCTTTTTCGGCGATCTCTGCCATATCGAGGCTCATATCCTGCGACTCAGGCCCGTCATCGATACCGGGAAGTATGTGGCAGTGGATATCGATCATTGATCTTCTTCGCCGTAATAACTACCCTTTGATCTACTCCTTTTTCTCTTCTTTCCTCTCTTCTTTTTCTTCTTTTCCCCGTCGTCACCATAGTAATAATAATAGTACTGATAATAGTAATAGTAGTACTTGTCTTTGCCGATATCCACCCCGTTCAGCACGGCTCCGAGGATATGTGCGCCCACGTTCTGAAGTTGAGACAGGCCGTTCTGCAACATCTCTCTCGGAAAGTCACCAGCGCGTACGGCGAGGATCACACCGTCTGCAATCCTTGACATTATTGTTGCGTCGGTCACTGCAGTCACCGGGGGCGAGTCAATCAGGACACGGTCGTACCTGCCCCGAAGCGCATCTATTAAGCCTGTCATGCGTTTTGAAACAAGGAGTTCAGCAGGGTTGGGCGGGATAGGGCCGCACGGGATTATATCCAGATTGGAGATCTTTGAGTGGATAATAGCACCCTTTTCATCACTGTTTCCCACAAGGAGGTTTGAAAGGCCAATATCCCTCTTTATACCAAACATCCTGTGGATCTTGGGTCTTCTCATATCCGCATCGACCACAACGACCCTGCTGCCGGATTGGGCCATGGTGATTGCCAGGTTTACCGTTGTGATGGTCTTGCCCTCCCTCGGGCCTGAGCTTGTAGTCAATATCACCTGCGGGGCCGAGTCTGCCGAAGAGAGGAGGATATTTGTCCTGATTCCGCGGTAGGCCTCGCTCGCAGTAGACTTCGGGGAATGAAAGCTCACCAGTCCAGGAGGTATATCATGACCCGGGTTCGCCTCTTCCTCAAGGTCCATCAAGGGGACCGGCCCGAGGTACGGTATCTTGAGATACTGCTTTACGTCATCCGGGGTCTTGATGGTATTGTCCAGATACTCGAAAAAGAAGGCCAGACCTGTTCCCATCACAAGCCCGACGATGATGGCCAAGAGGAGATTCAATTTTTTCTTTGGTTTAACCGGAAACCGCGGTACCTCGGCCATGTCAATGACCCGGATATTCCCTGTCCTCATATCTTCTGTCAGGGTGGTCTCTTTGAAGCGCTTGATCAGGAGGTCATACATATCCCTGGCGCTCTCCACCTCGCGGTTGAGTACGCTATACTCAATCGCCTTCTGATTAAGATCGAGGGACTCCTGCTTCTGCTTGGCAAAGGAGGCCTTGAGGGAATTCTCCTTGGCCAATGCCACCTGGTACTGGTTTCTGAGAGAGTTTATGACGCGCATAATCTCTTTGGATTTCCGTTTTTCAAGGGTCTTGAGCTCTGACTCGATACCCACCATCTGGGGGTGCTGTTTCCCGTACTTCTTGGAGAGCTCGGACATCCGCTTGTAGAGCTCGACCTCCATCTTCTTGATCTCGCGGATCAGTTCATTAGCAAGCACTTCGGGTATGGAACCGAGCATGTCGGGCGACCCCTTCAGGCTCAAGGCCTGCTCGTAGCGGGTTTCCGCCTCCACCCGTATTGATTCCGCATCCACCACCTGGGCGTTTAATTTTGCAAGTTTCTGGGCCGTCACATGTTCGGTATCGCTGGTAAAATCGGTAATAATGCCATGTTTTTCTTTATACTTAAGCAGGGCCTGTTCAGCCGTTTCCACCTTTTTTCGTTCCACCTCTATCCGCTGGTGGAGCCACTTTACCGCATCCTGGACCGCCTTGAGCTTGATCTCGAGATTCTGGTCGATATATGCGCGGGCAAGGCTGTTGGTGATCCTGGTGGCCAGAACAGGATTTTTGGCCTCAAAGCTCAGGTCTAAGAGACGACTGTTACGGATAGGGGAGACCTCTATCCTGCCGATGAAACCGGAAACAAGGGCTGAATCCGGATTGTATTCTCCGGTTGATTCCGGGGTTTCATCCGTATCGGTCTTGAGGAGGGATTCAATGGAATCCTTCCAGTACTGGATGGTCTCCCTGATCGATTGTTTCAGGTTGGATATAAAATCGTCCTTTGGTTTGGGGAAGAATTCCTCGCTGTCCTCGAGATGGAGGCGCTTGATAACCTCCCTCGCCACAGTCCGGCTCTCGATGATCTTGTACTGGGTCTGATAATAGTCGGTGCCTGAGGAATCCACGGCCATGACCTCCTCAATGGAGACCACATTGGGATTCTCCTTTTCGATGACGAGGCGGGTGGTGGCCTTGTAGATCGGTGTGGCCGTGAAGGTATGAATGGCGACTGTCATAACTATTATCGCAAAGACCGCGATTATGGTCCAGCGCCGTTTCAGGATTACCCTGAGGTAATCCCTGAGATCAATCTGTTCCTGTTCCTGGCTGTATTCATTTGTCATTGGACAGTTACGGGTTGCGGGTTGCGGGTTTATTGGGTTTGTTGGGTTTATTGGGTTTGTTGGGTTTATTGGGTTTGTTGGGTTTGTTGGGTTTGTTGGGTTTGTTGCGCCTTACGCACCTACCTTATTCAATCATCAATCAAAAAAAGCTTTCCGGGACCACAATGATGTCTCCCGGTTTGATGATCACGTCATGTATCTTTTTCCCCGCGTCGGTGATGGCATCCACCCTGACCTCAATGATTTTTTCCACGCCTTCTTCCACCCGGATGATGCGGGTCTTGTTTCTTGAAGCAATACGAGTGAACCCGCCGGCCATGCCGATGGCCTCAACTAAGCTGATGTCATTTTCCGGTATGTCATATGAACCGGGAGCATTGACCTGACCGATGATATAGTAGTGTTCCTTGGGGGAGATATATAGGACATCCCTGTCACAGAGGTAGATATTGGAGATCTGGTCCCCCCTGTTGAGAAGATCTCTAAGATTGATGTCAATGACTAACTTCTGCTCTTTCTCGGTATCGGGATTAAAGGTCCGGATGAGCATCAACTTGCTGCTTGCCTTTTCCTGGTCAACGCCCTGCACCTTGGAGATGGCGTCTAACACGCGTTCCCTGGCCTGAAGCGAATAACTCCCCGGGCTTTCCACGGCCCCGAGCACAAAAAAGTTCTGGCTGTTGTATTCGGTTACCATGACAGAAATATGGGCGTTCAACAGATATTGCTGTTCGGCCAACTTATCTGCAATAAGTTTTTCGATTTCAGTGGTAGTAAGTCCCGAAACCTTGAGGTGGCCGATCAAAGGGAACGAAATAGATCCCTTGCCCGAGACGCGGACCGCCTCTTTGGAAAGGTCAGGTTCTTCATACACTGTAATGCTGAGGACATCGTTCCCTCCCACCTTGTAGTCTGCCATATCCCCCATGCCCTCGGGATATTTGGCAAGGTATTCGGATACGGTAAAGTGGGGCGTCTTTTCTATGACGGTGCTCAGGCCTGTATCAATATCGCCGGATGCCTTGGCCTTCCTGATCTGCTCGAGTTCTGCCAGTTCTTTTTTTTTCAGGACCTCTTGCTTGTCGGTGGTAAGTGTCGTGACCCTTACGATATCACCACCGCAGGAGTTTATGACAACCATGGCGATTAGGGAGATGATGAAAAAGATACATGTGCGAAAAAAAGATGATATCTTCATAGGATTATCTCTCACCAGTAAAGATAAATAAACAAAGGATGAGACTACATGGAATCACTCATAAAGGCAATTGTAATTTTAACCCTTAACAAAAAAGGGGCTGTTAGCCCCTTTTTTCCGGTCTTTATTGTAATCCATGATTTGTTTTCAGTAGGAGGCCCTCAGCATGACCATTACCTGCTGGTCTGTGAACTCCTGATCTATCGAGTTTGAGTCTTTTCTCATATACCTGTATCCGGCATCTGCAGAAAGCCACGACTGAATCATATATTTCACGTTCACATTGCCGTTAAAGTTGTTGTCTGTCCTGTCCTCATTAAGAAATGTGGCGTTGGTGTTGTAAGCATTTCTGCTGTATGCAAAGCCAATGGTTGTGCTGAATTTATAGGGGAGATCCTGGTTGAGGTTGATCCCGATCTGGGTATCTTCATAATATTCCTGCTTGTCGGCTCCTGTGGGCCTGATCGCCCTGGCGATATTCAGGGTGAGAGTTGTGGTGGCGGTTGGAGAATAATTCATAGATGTCGCGGCTATCCAGGTGTTCTTGTCATTGTACTTATTGCCTTGGGGATCGATATTATTATCAAACTTCAGCCACTCATAACCAAAATTCAGCTCACCACCGATCTTTCCCCCACCGTCCCAGGCCAGACCGATGTTCCCGCGGTTCCATTTGTTGCTCGCGTTGTTATTGCCGGTTGTGTTGCCCCTGTGGTCATAGAAATCCTGGGTGCCATAGTGATACCTGACAAACGCCCATGTCTTTGGAAGCACTTTCATCTCAAATCCCAGGCCGAATTCATTGTCGGCCCAGTTCTGGGTGTAGTCCCTTTCATCCTTATATTTCTGCTTGTAATAATTGTAGTAGGCCAGTGCCTTGAACCTGTTAAAGAAGTCCCACCCTATTTTTCCGGTAAAGTCATTGTTCCACCTCTTTTTGGTCAGACCCAGGCCATACTGTGAAGCATCACCATACGGATCATTGGCTTTGGAAAAGATATTACTAATGCCAAGGATCAGGCCGGCAGGTGCCTGGTAATCGACACTGAACAGGCCCCTCTGCTTATTCCAGTTATTAGCCGTAGTATATCTGTAAAAGGCCCAGTCACCCTCATATGCCAGCTTTACCGAGCCCCTGTCAGGAAGACTGAAGTCAAAAAGCACCCCGGGCATGGTATGCAGGATATAATCTGACTTGATGGGTTTGAGGACTATGCCCTGGGGATTCACCTGGTTCTTTGTGAAGTCATTACCGAGAAAGATATTGCTGTCATACACACCCTGCACTGCTACCGAAGGTATAATTTTTAGTTTCCCGATATGGATCCTGCCCCCTTGTCCCGCCATTTCTGCTTCAACAGGAACAGCCCCTTCTCTCCAGATCACTGCGGCCGTTGCCTGCGCACAGAGAAAACTAAAAACAATGGCAACCATCGCCACATTCACAAGAATTTTCTTCATATCTCTTTCCTCCCGTTTTTCTTGCAAATTATATTATGAGGAAGGGCTTACTGTTGTTTCCTCGGAAGTAGTAGTTGTAGTTGAGGTTGTCGTTGTTGTAGTTGAGGTTGTAGTCTCAGGGGGTACCTCCCGGGCCGCCCGGTCAATGGCATCCGCCTTATCCGGGGCAGCTTCCCTGGCAGCGTTGATAATGGAATCTCTCTGGTCCGGGGGGGCAACTGAAAGCGCTGCTATGACAATGGCCTCTGCCTTATCCGGGGCCCCTGAAATTGCTGCTTTTACAATAGCCGCTGCCTGGTCCGGTACGGCCTTGACCAATGCAGTAGTTAGTTCCACCGGGTCTACCACTTCGTTTCTGATATCCTGTTCTATCTTCTGTATATTGACGGTCCCATCCGGATTAAGATAGTCCCCGATGTTGATTGCTGCATAACCCATGGAATAGGCACAAAAAAAGGCCACAACCAATATGAGCCAGATTCTTATCTTTTTCATCATCTTTCCTCCCTCCAATCTGATGTCTGTCTTCTCCTGGGGCAGATCTTCCTGTCCCGTGAAAAAGAGAACGGTCAACATCTTGTCACTTACGATCTTTGATACTGTAACGGGTTATTTTGGTTGACTTTAGTTTTGTTTAAATTTATGAAGGCGGTAAAAGAGTTTTAGGATTTAGGCTTTAGGCTTTAGGATTTAGGCTTTATGTAAAAAAACATTAAATGTACCTTTACAATTATATAAACTTGAACAATTCCCTTTATTTAATTTGAGAAACAGCAATCTGTCAAGTTTTTTTTCACAAATCGGCAAAAAAATTTTCTGACAGGGGTTAAGCAGGGGTTTATGAAAAAAAACGAGCACATAACAGTTGCAATTCCGACCCTGAATGAAGAAGCTACCCTCGCTGACATAATAAAGGGTTGCAAGAGGTATTCTGATGATGTCCTTGTTATCGATGGGCACTCGGATGACAGCACGGTAAAAGTTGCTCGATCCTTGGGAGTGCGTGTAATCTTTGACCACGGGAAGGGGAAGGGGGAAGCCATCCGAACTGCAATACCTCATTTACATCGGGAAATCGTGGTCTTTGTGGATGCGGATGGCTCCCACGACCCGGATGATATACCGAGGCTGGTCCAGCCCATTTTGGATAACAGGGCAGATCATGTCTCAGGGTCTCGGCTCCTGGGCGGGTCCAGTGAACTTCATGGTGGGTTTGACGAGTGTTTCCGGCTCATGGGGAGCTCATTTATCACGGCCTGCATCAACCATCGTTTCAAGGTAAGGCTCTCGGAGAGCCAGAACGGTTTCAGGGCCATCCGAACCGATGTGCTCAGGGCCCTTGGCCTAAGGGAGAATATTACGACGATCGAGCAGGAGATGATCATCAAGACCCTGAAAAAGGGTTATCGCATGGGCGAGGTTCCGACCCATGAGCAGAAACGAAAGGCCGGTTATTCCAAGATAAGCGTCAAAAAAGTGGCGTTCAGGTATGTCTGGAGCATGGTGAAGTACCTTTATTGCTGAATTTAGGGATTTAGGGATTTAGGGATTGGTTGCGGGTTACGGGTTGCGGGTTGCGGGGAAAGAATGATGGGTGCAAAACGTTACATTGTGGTGAAAGGAGGATTGTCAACTGGCTAAGGTTCTTCTTTTAAATCCCCCTCATCCGAAAGGGAAGGGATTTACCCGGGAGGGGAGGTGCACCCAGGAGGCGGGGGTTTGGGCCACCCAATGGCCACCGGTATCTCTAACAACCACGGCCGCGTTTTTGGAAAGGGACGGCCATGTGGTAAAGGTCTTTGACTGTCCGGCAGTGGGGCTTGATCGTGCTCGTTTAGAGGTTTTGACAAAGCGTTTTCAACCTGATTTTGCATTCTGGACTACGGCCACCCCCACCCTGAATGACGATCTGAACCTTGCCGGATTCATCAAGAAGAACGTCCCTGCCGCCGTCACTGGGGTCTTTGGCACCCACGTTACGGCCCTTCCTGAAGTTGCCCTGACAAATCCGAGTATTGATGTGGTGATTAGACGGGAACCGGAGCAGACCATCAGAGAAATCTGCCTTCAGGACCCGGACGATTGGGAGGGAATTGACGGCATCTCCTTCAGGGATCGGGAGACCGGAAGACCCCGTCACAATTTAGACAGGGCCCTGCTCCGGCCTGAAGATATCCCATCGCCTGCCTGGCGCTATCTTGATATCACACCCTACCGTCTCCCACTCAAAGGAAGGCCTTTTCTGATTGTTGCGCCCATAAGGGGCTGCCCCTACGCTTGCAACTTCTGTACGGCCCCACTCTATTACGGCAAGAAACTGCGAAAACGACCCGTACGAACTATTGTGGACGAGATCGAGAGTAATATTAAGAGGTTTAAGGTAAAAGATTTTTTTATATGGGCAGATACCTTTACGGCCGACAGGGGTTATGTTAAGGAATTCTCGAGGGAAATAACAACACGAGGGCTGAAGATATCCTGGACCTGCAACAGCCGGGTTGATACTGTGGACAGGGAAATGATCTCTTTGATGAAAGAGGCAGGCCTATGGATGATCAGTTTTGGTTTGGAATCGGGAAACAACGAGGTATTGGAACAGACGGGAAAAAAGATCACTGTGGAACAATCTAAGGTCGCGGTATCAATAGCCCATGAATTCGGCATAAAGACATCCGGTCATTTTGTGTTGGGTCTTCCAGGTGAAACAGAGGCAAGTATGCGGGATACGCTCACGTTAGCCCTTGATCTCCCCTTGGACATTGCCCAGTTTTACGCGGCGGCTCCTTTCCCCGGCACAAGTCTCTATGACCTGGCGTCAAAAAAGGGGTGGATAGAACCGGATTTCCTCTTTTCACAGGACCACGCAGCCATGGACCTGCCCGGACTTCCCGGCCAAAGGGTGGACGCGTTTAGGCGTTATGCTTACAGGAGATTCTATGGAAGGCCCAAGGCCATCAGGAAG
>JAYEIR010000234.1:0-9913 GCA_034660135.1 Thermodesulfobacteriota bacterium | reverse complement strand
GTCTGGGGTCAGAAACGCTTGCAGTCTGATTAAAATCGAGGGATTCCGCCTTTGGCTTTGACTGAAAAAACACAGAAAGGTCATCCCGCTTGGACCACAAAAACAGCAGCACAAGAACGATGGCAAGCAACAGGTATTTTGTTCTGTTGTTGGTCATGACTATTGTCCTTAGATTGACAAGATTTCCGAAAAAGGGCCTTAAATTAGTAAACCGGCATGGCTTGTTTCAGCAAAGGCAGTAGAGATTAGAGTTTTATCGATGCCCGAACTTAATGTAATTGCGCGAACCTGAACTGTCAAGCCTGTATGGTATGTCCAAGTTTGGCATAGCCAGGCATGTATGAAATCATGACATGGTTGTCAGGACCTTGGAGGGATAATAGAGAGAAAAATATTTTTGTTGACAATCAGACAGTATGTCATAAAATGATGTTGAATTCTATTATATGACGTTGTATTCATGAGGAATGGAAGATGGAAGAAAAGAAATTGTCCAGGAAAGAAAGGGAGTTTATCAGGCACAGGCAGGAGATTCTCGAAACTGCTCTTGAACTCTTTTCAGAGAAGGGCTTTCACAATGTCTCCATGAATGAGATTGCCAAAAAATCAGAGTTTGCCATCGGAACTCTGTACAAGTTTTTTGAAAACAAAGAGGACTTATACAAGGCCCTTGTTTTGGAACAGTCCGACAAGTTTCATCGCGCCCTCACGGAGGCAATCGAAGGGCCGAGGGACGAGATTGAAAAAATCCGGAATTACACCAGGGCCAAGGGCGAGGTTTTCACCGCCAACGTATCCATGATACGTCTCTATTTTGCGGAGACCCGTGGAGCAAGTTTCAATGTCAGGGCAGGGCTTGATTCTGAGATCCGGGAACGCTATGGGCACTTCCTGGAAATGCTCGCTTCTGTTTTTGCAAGCGGGATTGAAAAAAACCGTTTTAAGAAGATCGCCGACCCCTACCATTTGGCAGTGGCCATAGACAGCCTTACCAACTCCTTTCTTTTCCTCTGGCTCGAAGATCCTGAAAAGCATCCTTATCCGGAAGATCCGGACGGCATCCTGGATATTCTCTTCAAAGGGTTGGTTGAACCTGAGCAGTTACTTTAATTTATATCATTTATATCAGGAGAAGTTTAATGCAACTCAATGAAACTGTTTATAAGTCCCTCAAATTGAATGTGGTTCTGGCGGCCTTGTTGGGCGGCCTTTTGTTTGGAGGTTGCGACGGCACCGGGCGATCACAACCCCAGCCCCAGGTACCAGAGGTAGCTGTAGTAACGGTCCAACCGCAAAAGGTCGTATTGACCACTGAACTGCCGGGCCGCACGGCTGCCTTCCGTGTCGCAGATATCCGGCCTCAGGTCAGTGGCCTCATACAGAAACGCCTGTTTACAGAAGGGTCCGATGTCAAGGCCGGTCAGATACTCTATCAGATCGATCCCGCTCACTTTCAGGCGGCGCTCGACAATGCAACTGCGAACCTCGCTGTCATGCGGAAGTCAGCCGACCGGGCACGGGCCGCGCTGGAAGCGGGCATCGCTCGCGTCACGCAGCAGCGGGTTACCCTGGAGTTTGCCCGGACAAACCGCCGGCGATTCGAGGATGCGTTTAAGGATAGAGCTGTCTCCACCAGCCAGCGAGACCAGGCCGTAACCAACGCCAATGTGGCAGAGGCTACGCAGCTGGCCACCAAGGCTCAGCTTGAAAGCGACCGGGCGGCAGTGGCTGTGGCCGAGGCTGCCATCCATCAGGCGGAAGCGGCGGTGGAGACGACCCGTATCAATCTGGGATACTGTCGTGTCACCGCGCCCATCACCGGCCGCATCGGTAGATCCAACGTGACAGAGGGCGCCATTGTGACGGCGTATCAGCCCGTGGCCCTGGCAACCATTCAACAACTGGATCCCATTTACGTGGATGTTGCCCAATCCACCACCGAACTGCTGCGATTGAAACGTCGCTTAGAGGATGGCCGCCTTAATTACGATGGAACGAACCAGAACAAGGTCAGACTCATCCTGGAAAACGGAGCAGCATATCCTTTGGAAGGGGTGCTGCAGTTTCAAGATGTCACGGTGGACCCGACGACCGGATCCGTCATCCTGCGGATTGTCTTTCCAAATCCGGAAGGCGTTCTCCTGCCGGGCATGTTTGTCCGGGCGGTCATCAAAGCGGGCGTTAAGGAACAGGTCATCCTTATTCCCCAGCAGGGGGTTTCTCGCGACCGCAAGGGGAATCCCGTCTCGTTGATCGTGGATGCCGGGGGAAAGGTTGAGCAGCGGATGCTCACGATCGACCGGGCCATAGGCGACAGATGGCTTGTCTCGGCAGGTCTTGCTCCCGGCGATCGGGTGATCGTCGAGGGCATGCAAAGGGTGAGGCCCGGTGCGGCCGTGAAGGTTGTCCCTTTTAAAGAGGTTGGGATGAAGCCAGCGACACCTGAAAATAGAACCAACGGAGGCGCGTGATGATATCGAGATTCTTTCTGGACCGTCCGGTCTTCGCTTGGGTCATAGCCATTTTTATCATGTTGCTGGGCGGGCTGGCCATCTATAACCTGCCGACTTCTCAGTATCCGCCCATCGCTCCACCGGCCATCGCTATCGACTCCTTCTACCCTGGAGCCTCGGCGCAGACAGTGGAAAACAGCGTTACCCAGATTATCGAACAGAAGATGACCGGTTTTGACGACATGCTGTATCTCTCCGGCACGAGCGATTCGGCCGGGGCCTCGCGTATCGAGTTAACGTTCAAGCCTGGGACTGATCCTGACTTGGCCTGGGCCAAGGTTCAGAACAAACTCCAGTTAGCCATGGCCAGCCTGCCGGAGGTGGTCCAGCGCACAGGGGTCAAGGTCAGCAAATCCACGCGGAACTATCTGCTCATCGTGGGCCTGGTCTCCGAAGACGGCAGTATGAACGGTAACGATTTGCGGGACTACGCCCAGTCCAACCTGGAAAAGGTTCTGGCGCGCGTACCAGGGGTCGGCGAGGTCGAGAATTTCGGCTCACAGTATGCCATGCGGGTCTGGCTGAACCCGGATAAGCTGACCGATTACCACCTGACCATGGAAGATGTGATCCTGGCACTGCGGGCCTACAACGTGGAGGTCTCCGCCGGTCAGTTCGGCGGGATCCCGGCAGTAAAAGGCCAGCGCCTGAACGCCTCCATCGTTGTTCAGAACCTTCTCCAAACCCCGGAGGAATTCGCCGCCATTCCCCTACGTACTAATCCGGACGGCTCCATTGTGCGAATCAAGGATGTGGGTCGGACCGAGCTGGGAACCGAGTTCTACGATATCGAGGGTCATTACAACGGCAAACCGTCCGCTGGCCTGGCCATCCGGCAGGCGCCCGGCGCCAACGCGCTGGATACCGCCGATGCCATCAAGAATAAACTGGCGGAGATGAGCCGCTATTTCCCGCCGGGGATGAAGGTCGTCTATCCCTACGACACCACCCCCTTCGTCCGGGTGGCCATTGGCGAGGCGATCAAGGCCCTGCTCCTGGCGATTGTGTTGGTCTTTCTGGTCATGTGGCTGTTCATGGGGAACATCCGCGCCACGCTGATTCCCACCATCTCGGTGCCGGTCGTGCTCCTGGGCACCTGCGCCGCGCTGGGGGCGTTCGGGTATTCCATCAATATGCTGACCATGTTCGCCATGGTGATTTCCATCGGGCTGTTGGTGGACGATACCATCGTGGTGGTGGAGAACGTGGAACGGATCATGAGTGAAGAGGGGCTTTCGCCCCGGGATGCCACCGCCAAGTCCATGGGCCAGGTCACCAGCGCCCTGATCGGCTTCTTCCTGGTGCTTGCGGCGTTGTTTGGTCCCATGGCTTTCTTCAGCGGGTCCACCGGGGTCATCTACCGCCAGTTCTCCGTGACCATCGTCACGGCTATGTTCCTGTCGATCACTGTAGCCTTGATTCTGACGCCGGTATTATGCGCATCGATCCTCAAACCGGTTACCAAGGGGCACGAGGCGGCGGAAGGCGCGATCCGGATCCTGCGCCCGTTTTTCCGCTGGTTCGACCGCGTCTTTTACCGGTTCCGAGACGGTTTTGTGAAACTGGTCGGCCATGCACTTGCCCGAAAACTGCGTTACGTGGTCGTGTACATCGTGATTGTGGCCGGTCTGGGATTCCTTTTTATGCGAATGCCGACGAGCTACCTCCCGGATGAAGACCAGGGAATCCTGCTGGCCCAGATCGTCATGCCGACGGGTGCCACCCTTGAGCAGACCCAGGCGGTAGCGGATGAAGTCCAGCGCTATTTTCTGGAGAACGAAAAAGAGGCGGTGGAATCCTGTATGACGATTGCCGGTATGGGCTTTTCCGGCAGGGCCCAGAACAACGGCATGGTGTTTGCCAAGCTGAAGGATTGGAAGCTGCGTAACCGGCCGGATTTGAGGGTCAAGGCTGTTGCGGGTCGTGCCATGGCGGAATTCTCAAAGATTCGTAACGCCATGGTTTTTGCCTTTCCGCCACCGTCTGTCATCGAATTAGGCAATGCCACAGGCTTCGATTTTCAGTTGATAGACAGGGGCGGCGTTGGGCACGCCGCCCTGATGAATGCCCGCAACCAACTCCTCGGCATGGCGGCGCAGGACCCGAGGTTGGTCAAAGTGCGACCCAACGGCATGGAAGATGTGCCCGAATACAGGATTGACGTGGACTGGGAAAAGGCAGGTGCTCATGGGTTGCCCATTACCTCGATCCACAACACCATCTCGGCGGCCTTCGGTAGCGCCTATGTCAACGACTTCATTCAGGCCGGGCGTGTCAAAAGGGTGTACGTACAAGCGGATGCTCCCTATCGCATGCTGCCCAAAGACCTGGAAAAACTTTATGTCCGTAACGCAACCGGTAAGATGGTACCGCTTTCCTCGTTTGCCTCGACCCACTGGTCAAGCGGTTCTCCCCGGCTGGAGCGCTTCAATGGCTTTCCATCCATGAATATCTGGGGCGAGCCGACTCCGGGCAGAAGTTCCGGCGAGGCCATGCAGACCATGGAAGAGATCGTCTCGAAGCTGCCGCAGGGGATCGGCTATGACTGGACAGGGCTTTCCTACCAGGAGCGGCAGGCCGCTTCCCAGACAGGTCTGCTCTATACCTTTTCCATCCTGATAGTTTTCCTTTTTCTGGCGGCCCTGTACGGGAAATGGGACATCCCCATTGCGGTCCTGATGATCTTGCCGCTCGGTGTCATCGGCGGCTTCATCGCTTCGACGTTGCGTGGGCTGCCCAGTGACGTCTATTTCCAGATCGGGTTGCTGAACACCCTGGGCCTGGCCACGAAAAACGCCATTCTGATCGTCCAGTTTGCCATGGCCGGGGTGGCACAAGGGGCGGGCTTGATCGAGGCCGCGCTCCAGGCGGTGAAGCTGCGGCTTCGCCCGATCCTTATGACGTCAATAACGACCGGTTTATCTGTGCTGCCTCTGGCCTTCAACACGGGCGCAGGCGCAGGTGCCATGAACGCCATCGGGACCGTGGTGCTGGGTGGTATGATCACCGGTACTTTTTTGGTGGTCCTGTTTGCGCCGCTGTTTTATGTGCTGATTGAGAAAACCTTTGGCAAACACAGAAAGAGCGTAACGATAAAGCATGCCGACATGAATCCATCGGGGGGGGCAATGATATGAACAGGCAATTGTTATTTATACTGGGTGGAATAGTGCTCTTTATGGGCGGTTGTACCCTTGCCCCGAAATATACACAGCCCAAAGCGCCGATCCCGGTTGAGTGGCCACAGGGGGCGGCCTATAAGAATGCCCAGGCGGCGCCCGGAGCAGCGGCAGTCCCTGAGTTGAGACTGCGGGAATTTTTTACCGATGCACGGCTGCAAAAGCTCATTGAGACGGCCTTGAACAACAACCGTGATCTGCGGCTTGCCGCCCTGAATGTGGAAAGGGCGCGCGCACTGTATGGTATTCAACGGGCAGAGTTGTTTCCCGCGGTCGATGCGGTGGGCAGCGGGAGTAAACAACGGAGTTCTTCCGATCTTACGCGCCCCGGGGAGCCGAGGACAACCAATCAATTCAATGTTAATCTGGGCATCAGTTCCTGGGAGATCGATTTTTTTGGCCGCATCCGCAGCTTGAAGGATCGGGCGCTGCAAGAGTACCTGGCCACGAAGCAGGCCCGTCGCAGCGCACAGATCGCGCTGGTGGCCGAGGTTGCCAGGGTATATCTGACCCTTGCCGCGGATCGGGCAAACCTCAAACTGGTCCAATCCACCCTTGAGACCCAGCAGGCTGCCTACGCTTTAATTCAGCGGCAATATGAAGTTGGACTCGCGACCGAGTTGGATCTGCGTCGTGCGCAAATTCCGGTGGATGCGGCCCGGGGAGATGTGGCCCGCTACACGCAATTAGTGGCACAGGACCAAAACGCCCTGGTCCTTCTGACTGGGTCTCCGGTGCCGGAAGATCTCCTGCCTGCGGATTTGAGCAGCGTTGCCCCTCTCAAAGAGATTTCTCCGGGTCTGTCCTCCGAGGCGCTTCTGAACCGGCCTGACATTGTGGCGGCGGAACATCGACTCAAGGGGGCCTACGCCTTTATCGGTGCGGCCCGGGCCGCCTTTTTCCCCCGCATTTCGCTGACCACTTCGGTGGGAACCGCAAGCGACGAGCTGTCCGGCCTGTTTAAATCCGGCTCGGGTACTTGGAACTTTGCGCCGCAGATAGTTCTGCCGATTTTTGACGCCCGCACCTGGGCCGCACTGCGGGTCAGCAAAGCCGATCGGGAAATCGTCCTGACCCAGTATGAGAAGGCCATTCAGACGGCTTTCAGGGAAGTAGCCGATTCTCTGGCAGTGCAGGGTACAATAAACCAGCAGGTATCTGTGCAACAATCTCTGGTCAATGCGACTGCGGAAACATATCGACTCTCAAATAAACGCTATACAAGCGGTATTGACAGCTACCTGAGTGTCCTTGTTGCGCAGCGGTCCCTTTATGGGCAGCAGCAGGTGCTTATCTCGCTTCGTCTGGCAAAATTCGCCAACCAGGTGAGGCTTTACGCGGTGCTGGGCGGGGGCGGCGAGACCAGCCCGGGGCACAGCAGGGCGCATCATAACGGAAACCTGGAAGTCCGATGTACAACCCCGGCGGTTCGTCAACGTTGACGGCCTCAGGGCCATTGCGCATGAGCGGCACTCATCTTAACACCCATATCTGGCCAGCCTATCCCCTTTGGGGACAAGCGACGTCAATTATTTTGAAAAGGGCATGATGAGGTGATCACCATAATTTCCCCGGAGGATCTGGCAGGGGAGATCAATACCTTTGCTGAACAAAAAGACAACAAGAGCACAAAAGATGGACGTTAATATTTAAAGAATTCCATCCGTCTTATACGCGCCCGTCATCATTAACTTCTTTAAAATGATCTGGAATATAATACCACTGGCAAACAATCCAAATTACTTAAAATACAAGAACCATATTGCAAACATTGCTTGAACATTTTTTTTGACATTTTGGTCTTCATTGGTTTTGGAAGCCAAGGAAGCGAAGTTAGATTGTCTTGACCTCGTTTTGGAGATCGACGTGCCAAAAAGTCATATCGATATCCAAACTACCAAGAATAGGAAGCACACCAATCAGATTCCGCCCAAAAAATCGCCATTCCTTGAATAGAAACTGATTGAGATTGACATCTTTAGCGCTCTGTTCTAATGAATGTTCAATAACTGCATAGATAAATGGAGGAATAAGAAGTGAAGTATAAGTGTCCATTGATCTGGTTGTTTTTGGCACTTTTTATGATGCCCGCTTTTTTTTCAGGTGAAGGTATTGCTGAAGAAAAGAAAGTGGATAGCCTGAGTGAGAGTATCGAAGAGGCCTTAGCCAACAACTGGGCTCTCAAGGCAAAGAAGGAAAAGATCGGCCAGGCGATTTATGAAAAGAACCGGGCCAGGGCTGAGTTGCTGCCTAAATTGAGCATGAGTTATGGTTACACCAGATTTGGCAAACCAAGAGTGACGGAATTTTCTGTCCCTGGATTAGGGGATATGAGCATGAAAGTGGCGACACAGGACAATTATCAGTGGAAAGGGACTGTGACGCAGCCTCTTTTTACCGGATTTGCCTTACTCAGTTCCTTTGAGCTTGCGAAATTGGGTATTGATCAATCCAAAACAGAGCTTGAGCTGGAAAAACTTGACCTTGTCCTGAATGTAAAAGAGGCATACTTTGGTATCTTAGAAGCAGATAAGGCCGTGGAAGTGGCAAAGAAGGCAGTGGAATCACTGGAATCTCATGTGCAGGTATCACGCAGTTTTTACAAGGTCGGGATGATACCCGTAAATGATCTTCTGAAGTCAGAGGTGGAGTTGGCCAATGCCCGGCAAGAGCTGGTGAACGCCGGGAATGCATCTCGCCTGGCCCGTTCTGCCTTCAACACCATTCTGGCAAAACCAGTCCATGCGACGGTGGCGATAGAAGACATCCTTGTTTTTGTCCCGGAGAGGGGTGTTTTTCAGGGGAGAGGGGACGCTCTTTTAAAATTGAATTGAAATCATGCTTATCAATCTTATCAATTGAGTTATTAAATTTTAAAAGAGCGTCCCGCTATCCTCATCAATATTTCTAAATTTTTTTTTGATATTCATAATAAAAGACATTATTTTAAAAGCAAACCAAAGCATTGGTTTCTGTTTATTCTTTTGCATTTTTCTATCTCATTTTATTTGATTTTATTATGCAACAAACAGTTTCAGCCGTCTTTATCGGCTGAAACTGTTTGTTGGCTTAATAGGGATAGATTCTGAATTTCAATTGAATTTTAAAAGAGCGTCCCGCTTTAACTCTTTCCGCATTCTGACGACCAGCCTTCTTCAGTTCTTTCAGAACGCACCGCATTGTTGCATCCATTGAATTACGCATCTCACATTCCCAAATCGTTATGACATTCCATCCCAACCCCAGCAGGTCTGCTTTGTTCTGCGCATCTCTCTGTACAGTGCGGGTCAGTTTTCTTTTCCAGAACGGTCTGTTGTTCTGCGGTATGGTGGCCTTCCGGCAACCCGGATGTTGATGCCAGAAGCAGCCATTGACGAAGATAACGGTATGGTAGAGAGGGAGTACTATGTCCGGTTTACCTGGCAAGTCTACCCTATGTAGCCTGAACCGGTAGCCCTCCCGATGCAGCGCAGAGCGCACGCATATCTCCGGCTTCGTGTTCTTTCCATGAACACGGCTCATTACCTGGCTTCGTTTCTCCTCGGAATATACATCAGTCATTGGTTGATTCCAGAATGCTAACAACGGCGGTCAGGAGCAGCCAGGGCTCACGCTAACCTTGTTAAGAAAATCTCTTTTTTCAATTGTGCGACGTTTTACAAAACGGCACGGCCCTGGCTGTCACCTGAACTGCATGTTAGAGCAAATATATCAACCAAACTATTCAACATGCGGAATTTCACCTTCAATTTCTCCAACATCTTGAGTCTTTATCGATTGCTTGGGCATTATCTCAGATTCAAGGGATAGCTTTGTTGCAATTTTCTGCCAACCCTCTCGTTCCTTGTTTCTACCATGCTTTGCCGTTCTGTAAGATAAAATTGTAAGATATACGCCAATACCGATTGCTATAGAACCAACCCAAAAAGGCCATTGCTTCAAATGAATTCCGTAGAATGCTAAAACGACTGCCATAGTAGGGAATGGAGCATTTGCAATTATACGATTAGCGAAACTTGTAACAAAAGGGTGGTGTCTATTTGCTGTCTCCCAATTTAATCCAATGATGTGCGGTTCAACGCATACTTCTAAATAAGATGCTATCCTGTGAACTGCGCGTAGATGACGGATTTCATCATACCAAATGTAAAATACGATAAGAGATGAAATAATTAGAAGGTCCGGATACTTAGTCCCAAAGCTCACCGCAGCAGCCCCTAG
>JAYEIR010000233.1:31186-33811 GCA_034660135.1 Thermodesulfobacteriota bacterium | reverse complement strand
TAAAAGCTAATTGCAGATTTTAGGTAACAGTTTATAATCATTAAAACAGGTCATCATCCTCTCCCCCTCCGGGCATTTCACCATGCTCCTGCAGATATTCCTGGATCATTTCACTCTCCCGCCGGGAGTACATCTTATCTTCTTCAAAGCCAAACCACACTGTGTTTTCATAGTCTTCCAGCGCTTCCAGCAGGGTCCGGCGCAAAGTAGCGCTGCCCTTTATGGCAATGACATTTTTTTCTTCATCATAAAGTTGAAAAACGCCCTCATCTTCAGGAACAGCATTAACGTTTTCCTCATTAAACGCCATTATTCTTTCCGGAGGAGAAGGATTGCCGCCCAATAAGAGACGTAAATCACACTGCAGACACCTTTTGGCCTCCTTCACAGCCTGTTCATCCGTATAACCCAGGGCTACTTCCTGAAATCCCTGGTGTCTTGATTCCAGGTCAATCTCCTGGACCTTTTCACGCGCCCATGAAGCGAACTCTTCATCTCGGCCCACATGCCGGCCTGGCTCTCCCCTTTCAAACAGGACTTCCTCAATCTCTCCGGTGCCACCCAGGGCCTTATCAATAGATGCTGCCGCCTTGCGGCCGGCGGCAATCGCATGGATAACAGCTCTCGGCACGGCTGCCACATCCCCGCCGGAATAGACCCCTTTCATTCCTGTTTCAAGGGTGCCCTCATCAACCACAATGAGCCCCCTGTTAACAGCGATTGAACTATCGTCCCCGATAAAGGACAGGTCAGAGGCCTGTCCAATGGCCAGGATCACCTGATCACCTCCTGTTTTTTCTTTTTTCTCACTAAAGGATGGGCTAAAATTGCCCTTATCGTCAAAGACCGCAGTACATTCAATCAGATCCATGCCCACTATACGGCCATCTTCTTCCAGAATCTTATGAGGTCCCCAGGATGGCATTACTTTGACACCCTCCTCAATGGCTCCTTCGACCTCCCAATCATACGCAGGCATCTCTTCCCTTTTCTCAAGACATGCCATTGTCACATTCTTTGCCCCGCATCTCATGGCGGTCAGCGCCACATCGACCGCCACATTACCACCGCCGATCACTATGACATTTTCTTTGAGCCGGATCTCCTCTCCTTCCGCAACCTGTCCGAGGAAATCAAGCCCCCACAGCACATCAGGCAAATCAGACCTCTCAAGATGGATACGGCAGCTCAACTGTGCACCAACAGGCAGAAAAAAGGCTTCATATCCATCGCTTTTGAGCTGGTCAAGGGTAAAATCCTTGCCAAGGACCTTATTTGGTTTGAACTCAACACCGAGATCAAAAATATCATTGATCTCTTTGTCAAGGAGTTCTTCCGGGAGGCGATATCTCGGGATACCATAACGCATCATCCCACCGGCCCTGGTCCTGGCCTCAAAGACCGTTGCCGCGTGACCCTTTTTCCTCAGGTAAAAGGCCGCTGTCAAACCGGCAGGACCGGCCCCGACTATAGCCACCTTTTTACCGGTTTCATCACCTGTCTCTGCATCCTTTTTCCACAGGCCCTGATCTCCGTCTGCAGCGTATCTTTTCAGGGCACAGATAGATACAGGTTCATTCACTTCTCCTCTGCGGCATACATCTTCACATGGGTGGACACATACCCTTCCCAGGATACCGGGAAAAGGCACCTTCTCCCTTATTACCGCGTTGGCCTCATCACTCTTACCTTCGGCAATCAGTCTTAAATAACCAGGGATATCAATATGGGCCGGACATATCTCTTTGCAGGGGACGATATCCTCTTCCTCTTTTCCCGGACATACTGATTTGTCCATTAATGCCCCTGTTGGACATACCTCGACACATGCAGTACAGAATTTACACCCGGAGTCCTCCAGGGTTGGTGCAATAGAGCCGACTCGGACCTGACCGTTTTCATCATATACAAACCCGATTGCCTCAACCCCTCTTAACTCGCAGCACGCCCTCACACATCGAGTACAACCGATACAAAGGTTATAGTCCCTGACAAAAAGCGCATGATTGTCAAGTATGGGAAGGACGGTCGGCACCCATTTTGGCGTGGAAGGCAAAATCCCGATATAGTCGGCAACATCCTGTAGTTCACAATGTCCGAACTGCGTACAACACCTTTCTTCCTCGGGCACGTTGGCAGAGCATTGACTACGAGGGCACCCCTCCTGCTGGGCGCAAGTCAGACAGGCGTGAGGATGCCTTGCAAGTATCGGGACCAGGTTTTGCTGACGTTCTTCCTTGATCCGATCATTTTCCGTAACAACTACCATGCCGTCTTTAACTTCGGTTGCGCAGGACCTCACCAGGTCCGGTTCGCCTTCGACCCACACAACACAAAGACCGCAGCCTTTGCCTGCCTCCTGTGGCATAGCATTTTCAATTTTTTTGTCACCCTGGTAGATTACATTTACCGCCTCGATCCCTTCGCCCGGCGGAAGATCCGGATGGCTGCAAAGGCTGGGTATATAAATTTTAGCCAGCCTGGCCGCTTTTAGGATGGTTGTTCCGGCCGCCACTTCCATTTCTTGCCCATTAATGCTCAATCTTACAAGATTCATACTTTTTGATTTTCGCTGTTCAATGGATTTATTACGGGTTACGGGTTGCGGGTTGCGGGTTGCGGGTT
>JAYEIR010000233.1:29806-31086 GCA_034660135.1 Thermodesulfobacteriota bacterium | reverse complement strand
TTGAGTTTGTTGGGTTCAAAGCGCAAGTTGCGGGTTGCGAAGATTTCACGTCTTACATCTCACGTCTTACAATCTATTAATACGTCTCACAGGGATTTAACTGCTTAACGAGCCCTAAACTCGCAACATAATTTTACCAGGAATGAGAAATGGCCCCTGCTTTACATGCCTCAACACAGGGAAGGGGCGGCGGGTCAGTCAGCGGCTTACAGGGGCCGCACTCATATCTTATTTTCTTCTTTTTCTCTGCAACCACTACTGCAACAGGCTCATCCCTCAATGGATCGTTAGGGTCTTCATCAAGAACTTCAAACATATCGACTGGGCAGGCGGTTACGCAATCGCCACAGCCGTCACATTTATCCGTATCGATGGTTATAAAATAGGAGCCTGAAGCATCACTGTATCCATAATTGGCTAACATGATATGATCCTCGCTGTTAATGTATAATATACAACAGGTAGAAGGTATAAGGCGCAGGGCTTGTAATATCAAGCTGTTGGCCTTATGCCGCAAAACCCTAACTTGTGCCCGAACGAAAAATCCTAGTTTTCGTTCAGACACTAATTTCATACTTCTTTCTGTGCAACCATCAAATCATGACGGTCACTCCTTATTTTTTCCGGCCCTTGCCTTTCTGACAACGTGCATAACCGAAAAGCGCCGCGCCGACTGCCCCGGCGATCTGGGTATCCCACCCTGTGGTCATGGCCTTGAGACCGATAAAGGACATCAGACGATCAATCACGCCCCTGTTTTTGGCCATGCCGCCTGTGATGCAAAATTCAGGGTTTACGCCAAGACGTTCCACCAGGGAATAAATACGCTCGGCCATGGCCTTGCAATATGCAGCGAGCACCTGTTCCGTGGTCTGTCCCTGTCTCAAAAGGCCTGTGGCCTCTGATTTTGCATAAACCACGCATGTACTTGCTACCGCCTTGGGCTCTTCACCTTCAAACTGAAACGACCTGTCTCCGACCTCTCCGATGGGAACACCGAGAAGATCTGAAAAGACCTCCATGCCCCGGCCTGTACCGGCCGCGCACTTGTCGTTCATCAGGAAGTTTGTCACCCTTCCTTTTTCGTCGCACTTGATGGCCTTGATATCCTGCCCGCCGACATCCAGGACCGTCCGGGCTTCAGGACCGTATATAAAATTGGCTCCTCTGGCATGACATGCGATCTCTGTGATGGAACGGTCGGCAAAGGGTACATTAACACGCCCGTATCCTGTGCCTACACAATAGTCAATCCTGTCTTCAGTCATACCACCAGCACC
>JAYEIR010000233.1:0-29706 GCA_034660135.1 Thermodesulfobacteriota bacterium | reverse complement strand
TAAAATTGGCTCCTCTGGCATGACATGCGATCTCTGTGATGGAACGGTCGGCAAAGGGTACATTAACACGCCCGTATCCTGTGCCTACACAATAGTCAATCCTGTCTTCAGTCATACCACCAGCACCATCAAGAGCGAAATTCAGCACATTACGGGCACTGTTGGGACTGTCGAATCCAGTTCTCATATTACCATAGGCAAAAATCTCACCGTCCGCTAAAATAGCGGCCTGAGAGCTCACAGAACCGACATCAATACCTACCGTAACATATTTCGCGTCCTTCCAGTCAATGTCAGGATTTTTCCAGTTGGTCTCTTTCCATCGCCAGAATTCCTGTTTTTTCTCTTCTGCCATTTTAATTTCTCCAATAACAAAGAATCCACGCCCATCGAAGATTCCGCTATGCAGGGGGGACGGGGCCTTGATTTGCATCTGCAAGGGGGCTTACTCCTGCGTGCATTCACAAGTGCCTAAAATGCCTAAAGTTAAAGGACACTATCCCTTTTGGATGCCGATTGAGTTGGCCGAAACAAGCTTATCTTTTTTCAAAATTGTAACGCCAAAGGCGTACCACAACTTTAGGCACTTTTATTGACCACATTTGGATCTTTCGATCAGAAACCAACAAACATTGATTTCCATTTTGCCTTATCTATGCTACTCGGCAGCTACAAGAGCAGCACCCACGGCCGCACCGAATTCAGGATTATCGGGCACATGGATCTTCGTATCCAACTGAGTTTCCATGGAACTAATAAAACCGGGATTATAACCCACGCCACCTATCATGACCACATCGTTATTCACGCCGACCCTGCGGATCATCGAAACGATACGGCTGGCCATGGCATCATGAATGGCCTTGCTGATGTCCTGCAGTTCGGTCTTTGCGTGAATCAGCCCAACCACCTCTGACTCGGCAAAGATAACGCACTGGGCGTTCATTGGGATCTCCTTGTCCGATTTCAGAGACAGGGGACCCATCTCCTCAAGAGGGGTCTCAAGCGCACGGCCCATGGCCTCAATAAACGCACCTGCACCTGCAGCGCACTTTTCATTGATGGCAAAGTCTTCGACATTTCCATCTTCACTAATCTTGACTGCCCTGCCCTCTTCAGCGCCCACGTCGGTTACGGTGCGGGCATTAGGGAAAAAATAGAAACCACCCTTTGCCATGGCCTTGATGTCATTAACGGTCTCTTCGGCCATCTTGATGTTTGAACTTCCGGATCCAGTACCAAAAATCTTCTGAATATCATCTTTGGCAACACCCGCATCTTTCAAGGCCGCTTCAAAAGACTCATTAACCGCTGCTTCCTGGTCAAAGCCGGTAAACACGATCCCTTTTCCTATGATCTGACCATCTTTCATGATAATGGTCTTTGTGTTTTTTGCACCGCAATCTATTCCTGCAGTTATCATTTTTCTTAAGCCTCCTTAAATCTCTTGAGTTAGAGACTTATCCAAATTACATCGAGCAGGCGATTTGGTAATGTCGCCTTCAATCCTGCCAATTTCATGAACATCTTGAGGCTTGATCCGTAACAGCTCAATAATTAGCGGTTTAAAAATGAGATCCCGGTGCCTGTCTCGTATGACGCTAATTATTGAGCTGTTACGAGCGTTTTGTTTTGAACTGGCTCAAATCATGTGATTTAAGCTGGTCAATTCCAAAAAAAATAGGCCGGCTCAGATCAAGCCGGCCCTTACAATTATGTGGTGCCGAAGGGGGGACTCGAACCCCCACAGGCATTCGCCCACTAGACCCTGAACCTAGCGCGTCTACCAGTTCCGCCACTTCGGCCTTGAAATGAGTTGCAATCTTAATCTTTAAATATTATAATATCTGCTATGCCATGTCAAAGGCTTTTGTTTTTTCAGGCTTAACTTATTAAGCTGCCTGGAGTATCTTTTTTATTTCGACAACATAGACATACAAATGCACATAATTTTTGATATAGAGCAACTTGAAAAGCCACTGAAAAATCCTGTGTTGACCATTGGTAACTTTGACGGAGTCCACAAGGGCCACCTGGTTCTTTTTGATAAGGTCAAGGAGAAAGCCAGAGACATAAAGGGCCAATCGGTTATCATAACGTTCGACCCCCATCCCATAAAAATCATGAGACCGGGCAACGGGCCTCCCCTGATTACACCTACCCGGCAAAAATTAGAACTCATAGGCGATGCGGAAATTGATACCATTGTTTGCATCCCTTTCACCAAACAATTCGCCGCTATATCAGCCAGGGATTTTATCCGCAAAATCCTGGTTGACAAGATCGGCATTAAGGAAATCGTGGTTGGCTATGATTACACGTTCGGGCATGACCGCGAGGGCAATATCCAGTTTCTCAAGGAGATAGGTGATCAGCTCGGTTTCGGGGTAACCGTTGTTGAACCTGTTTTCAACGACAATAGTCTGGTATCCAGCACATCCATCCGAAACCTGGTTCAGGAAGGGAACCTGTCCGACGCAAAAAAACTCCTCGGGAGAGATTATCAGATATGCGGCACCGTGGTTAGCGGCAAAAACAGGGGTGGCAGGATATTGGGCTTTCCCACTGCCAATTTGGAACTTATTGACGAGTTGACCCCCAAAGTAGGTGTTTATGCCGTAAGAGTCCTTATTGATAACCAAATCCATAATGGATTAACCAATATTGGGTATGACCCTACTTTTGGGGATGGCCTGTTTTCAGTGGAAACCCACATCCTTGATTTTTCAAAAGACCTGCTTGACAAGACTATCAGGATCAATTTTATCAAGCGATTAAGAAATGAACTGACTTTCAACACTGTAAAAGATCTTGCAGACCAGATTGGCAACGACATTATTCGAGCAAGAGAAATATTTAAAACATCGTAGCTATGGTCCAGGGTTCAAGGTTAAAGAGTGCAAAGCCACCAACCATGAACCTGGTAACTTGGTTAACAACCAAACTTCTACATACTTATATAACGGAGGAACATAATGCAAACGAATAACCCCTTATCCTTAAGACCGGGGCCCATGAATCGAAGATCTTTCTTGAGACTCTCAGGCCTGCTCGGTTTGGGTCTGGCATCGACCAGCATCATTCCCGCTGCTGCCGAGGCTGTTAAGTTCAACAAAAACACATACAAGGTCTCCAAGACCAGGTTGGCAATGGGGACATTTGTTTCCATGACACTTATCGACTCATCCAAGCACAAGGCTCAAGAAGCTATTGGTCAGGCATTTGAAGAAATAGACAGGCTGACAGCTTTAATGAACCGCTTTGATGATAGAACTGCAGTAGCCCAGCTCAACAGGGAAGGACTTCTCAAAGATGTTCCTCCCGAAGTTGCCGAGGTGATTGCAAGGGGGCTTGATTATTACCGGCTCAGTAATGGCGCCTTTGATATATCGGTCAAACCGGTTGTCGATCTCTTCAGGGACACCTTCGCGGGAGGGAAAACCGTGCCCCCTTCAAATAATAAATTAGAACAGACACTTGATCTTGTCGGTTCTGACAGGATTGAACTAAAAGGGAAAATGCTCAGGTTTAAAAAACCGGGTATGGGAATTACGCTGGATGGTATTGCAAAGGGCTATATCGTGGACAGGGCATCAATGATCCTTACCGACCGTCAGATAAAGAATCATCTGATAAATGCCGGGGGAGATATCAGGGCCATGGGCTCGCGGCGGGATAGAAAACCGTGGACAGTAGCTATCGAGGACCCCAAGAAAAAGGGGCAATACCCGGATATTATCAACATGACGGATGGGGCCATCGCCACGTCCGGCAACTACGAGGCCTACTTTGATCACGAAAAGATATTTCACCATATAGTCGACCCTGGGACAGGCCGATCCCCTGGTTTAAACACGAGCGTATCGGTCCTGGCCAGGACAGCGATGGACGCAGATGCCCTTTCAACAAGCGTATTTGTAATGAATCCTGCTCAGGGGAGCCGTTTCATCAATTCTTTGCCCGCGTGCGAGTGCCTCGTGATCACAAAAGGGAGCAGAAAATTCAGGTCTGCAGGATGGAAGGACGCAGCTACCCGGTCTGCTCAATCATAGCCATGATCTGTGATGTGTCAAAGCCTTTCAGATGGAGTGCGCCTGATCGGCAGGAAGCCACACAGAGCCCGCAACCCTTGCACAGTGTGGACTGGATTTCCGCCTTGCCGCTCTTTTCATCGAATCTTGGGGCGGAATAAGGACAGATCGACACACAGATCCCGCAACTGCTGCAGTACATGGGATCAACATAAGCCACTGTGCCGCTCACAGAGATACTTTTTGCGGCCAGGAGTGTCACCGCCCTTGCTGCTGCAGCTTGGGCCTGTGTTATGGATTCATCTATTAATTTCGGGGCATGGGCGAGCCCACACACAAACACCCCGTCTGTGGCAAAATCGACAGGACGCAGTTTTACATGGGCCTCCATGAAAAACCCGTCGTCATTCTGCGGCACTTTATAAAACTGCGCCAAGGAGTTCTTCTTTTCAGGGACAATCGAAGAGGCCAGGATCAAAAGGTCAGGCCGTATCTCCATCTGCCTTCTGAGCACATAGTCGGTAAAAGCCACTTTAAGATCCCCTTGATCAACATCCACAGCGAACGCCTTTTCAAAATTGTAACGTATAAAGACAATCCCTTTGGAACGTGCTTCCCTATATAAATCCTCCTGCAGCCCATAGGGTCGCATATCCCTATAAATGACAAAGATATTTATTTCTGGATTCGTTTCCTTGAGTGTGAGGGCGCTTTTGATGGATTGGATGCAGCAGACCTTGGAACAATATGGTCGTTCCGGGATACGTGAACCAACACACTGTAAAAAAACCGCTGTATTGAGTCCCTCTAATGATGGATCATTATCGATAAATCGCTTCTGCAATTCCAGGCCGGTTACCACACGGGCATCTTTGCCGTAGAGATACTCATCGGGTTTGAATTCTGAAGCACCTGAGGCAATAATCGTCACCCCGTGCTCCAGGACTTTGCTCTCCCCGTTCTGCTCGATGGTCGTTTCAAAACTCCCCACAAAGCCATTTACCTGTTCTATCTGTGAATTGAGAAAAACATCTATATTCTCGCGCGAATTTACGTCTTTAATAAGCCCGCCCAGGTATTCCTGAACATCATTTCCCTGCCAGGTCTTGTGGATATTCAGGGCCTGTCCGCCAAGAGCGCCGGTCTTCTCGACGAGATAAGTCCGGTAGCCCTGGTCTGCCAGATTTATGGCCGCCGCCATACCAGCGATCCCGCCACCAATGACGAGGGCGGCCTGGTTGACTTCCAAAACCGGTTCAATCAGAGGTTCAAAAAGGGCCACCTTGGCAACTGCCATCCTAACAAGATCCTTGGCCTTTTCAGTGGACTGCTCCGGATCATCCTTGTGCACCCAGGAACACTGATTGCGGATATTGGCCATCTCAAAAAGATACTTGTTGATGCCCGCGCTGGTCAACGTCTCCTGAAAGAGCGGCTCATGTGTTTTGGGGGTACATGCCGCCACAACCACCCTGTTCAGCCGCTCTTCCTTGATAACCTGCGTCATTTTGTCCTGCGTGTCTTGGGAGCAACTGAACATGTTTTCTTCGGCATATACAACCCCAGGTAGTTTTCGGGCAAACTCAACGACCGAAGGCACGTCCACAACGCCGGCGATATTAGTGCCGCAACAACAGACAAAAACACCGATACGAGTTGGCTCTCCGCGTATATCAATCTCCTGCGGCACATGCTTTGTCTTTGTGAGAGTCCATCTGGATCCGGATAGTTTGCTTCCAGCCACACCTGCAGCAGCACTGGAATCTATAACTGATGAGGGAATATCTTTCGGCCCCTGAAATGCACCGCACACATAAATGCCCGGTCTGGAACTCTCTACCGGTTTAAAGCAATCCGTGTGTGCAAAATCATAGTGATCGAGGTCAATGCCCAGTTTTTGGGCCATTTTCGTATTTTCACTGGTTGCACTCAGGCCCACGGACAGGACCACCATATCAAATTCCTCGTCGCACAACCTGCCCGACTCATCGACATAACGGATAAGATGCCGCCCTGTCCCGTCAACAGGGGGGACATTCATGATCTTGGATTTGATGAAACGGACACCCAGCTCATCCTTGGCCCTGTTATAGTATTGCTCAAAGTCCTTTCCATTAGTTCGTATATCAATATAAAAAACAGCCGTGTCCAGACCGCCTTTACTATGTTCCTTTGCCAGCATGGCTTCTTTGACTGCATAGGTGCAGCATACCGCAGAACAATATCCCCTGGCACCCAGGTGTTCGTCTCTGGATCCTATGCACTGAAGCCAGGCAATCTTTTCCGGTTCTTCCCCGTCTGAGGGACGGACCAGGTGGCCGCCATATGGCCCGGAAGAGGAAAGGATCCTCTCAAATTCCAGGCTGGTCACAATATTTGGGTATTTTTTGTAACCATAGGTGTCATGTACCCCGGGATCAAATGCCTCGCTGCCCGGGGCCATGACAATTTCCCCCACCTTCAGGGTCAACTCCTTTTTCTGATCATCAAAATTTATGGCCCCACTGGGACAAAACTTCTCGCAGGCCCGGCATTTTC
Organism: Thermodesulfobacteriota bacterium; assembly: GCA_034660135.1. Classification (GTDB taxonomy): domain Bacteria; phylum Desulfobacterota; class DSM-4660; order Desulfatiglandales; family Desulfatiglandaceae; genus JAYEIR01. The sequence goes on along the minus strand of JAYEIR010000233.1, from coordinate 23,137 downwards.
CCTTGGTTAAATAAATGCACTGTTCTGGATCAATGGCATATTTTAGCGGGACCGCCTGGGGATATTTTACATAGATCGCTTTTCGCTTAATCAAGTCCGCATCATACTCATCAGGCACTTTCTTCGGGCATTTCTCGGCACACAGGCCGCAGGCAATGCACTTGTCCATGTCCACATAACGCGGGTGTTGTGTCACGCTGACCTCAAAATTCCCTTCCTCCCCTAAGATGCTGTTCACCTCAGAGAGCGTAAGCAACTCTATATTGATGTGCCGGCCGACCTCGACCAGTTTTGGCGAGATAATTCACATGGCACAGTCATTGGTGGGAAATGTCTTATCCAACTGAGACATCATCCCGCCGATGGAACTGGTCCTCTCAACAAGGTATACATAATATCCGGAATTAGCCAGATCCAATGATGCCTGCATTCCAGCAATTCCACCACCGGCGACCATTACAGCGCCTGTTTTATCTTGGGACATTTTCTACTCCTCACTCAAAAACGATTGTACTCCACTGACATCAAGTTGATTCATATTGATTCCCAAGCTCTGCTCGTCAATACCCATACTAATGCCGAGGAGCTGTGGATAAATAATCGACGCAAGATGATCCCCGTTTCCATTGCGGGAGACCATCATCTTTTGCACTGTATCGAATTGAATTTGACAGTATGGACACGCAGTACAAAGATAGTCGGCACCTGCCTTAACAGAGTCCTCAATTTTCTTTTTGGTCAAATCCATAGATAAATCATCATTGATTCCCATCAAAGGGGCCCCACAGCATTCCAGCTTGCTGGTCCAGTCAACACTTTTCGCGCCTGTTACCTCCACCAGGTTATCAAACAAGGTAGGTGCAACCGGATCATCAAACTCGGTTATCTTACTTGGACGCAAGGCATGGCAGCCATAGTGAGTTGCGATCTTTAGGCCCTTATATTGTTTTGTTATCTTCCCCTTTATAGCCTCAATGCCCACATCATGAAAAAGGGCCGAAAGAAAGTGCCTGACCCGGACTTCGCCTTCATATTTCAGGCCATTTTCTGAGAGTATCCGCCTGACTTCGCCCTGCAGATCCCCATCTTCTTTCATCAAATGTTCCGCCTTTTTCAGGCTCCCGTAACAACATTTGCAAAGGACCAGCATGTCCAGCCCCTCTTTTTCCGCCAATGCAAGATTTCTTACTGCAGAAAGCAGGAACGCCTTCTTGTCCAGATTTCGCATAGGATATCCGCAACAGTTAAATTGCCTTATATCAATCAGTTCCACATCCAGCCGGCTCATAACCGCCCTGGCCGAAAGATCATACTGATTTAATCGAGCAGGTATTTGACATCCTAAGAACAACGCATACTTCATAATTATGTCCTCATATTTCACAATTTATTCAGTTTCTTCACTGCCATATTTTTCAACTCGTACAGTAGGTCCGTGACCTCAACATTTTGTGGACAATGCTCCTGGCATTGATAACACGTCAGACAATCCCAGATCATCCTGGAGCCTGAGGCCATTTCAGTAAGGCCCAGGCCAAGACAACACATAATCTGATTAGGCAATAGTCCCAGCACTTCCTGAGGATTGTCGTAGCTGCCGACTACAGGACATACTGTTGTACAATTCTGGCATCCAAAACAGTATGAAAAGGTGTTATCGATGAGGCCCAGGCCTTCATCCCCTCTCTCCATCTTATCAAAAGAAAGCGGCCTTTCCGGATCCATTAAAGAATCGAAATCACCTGCCACAGCCTCCCTTGCAAGATCAAGAGGTTTGGGATAATCATATGCTGTCAGATCCTCCCGATTCAGACCTCTGACAAGCGACAGTGGAGACAGGGTCAAGGGTTCAGGTGTGCCTCTTTGAATCAAATCCTCTCTAACATTGATCCATAATTCTCTCAGATTTATTCCGGCCGGGCAAACAACCATACATCGTTCGCAATTCGTGCAAAGATAAACACCCTCCTGAATGGCCTTGAGCTCCTTTGCGGTCAAATCTTTCCCTGCAGCCATGCTCTTCAACAAAATCATCTTTTCCGAAGGGAGCACATACTCATTACCCACTGCCTCGCTGGCCATCATGGCGGAACAATACAAACTGCAGGTTCCGCAATGGGTACAGGCATCCATTTCAATGGCCTGCCTTGTTGCTATATTTGCCGGGTCAGCTCTTTCCTCCTCCATCACGGAATTAGCCAGAAGGCTTACCGGCGTGGCGATCACATGAAACATCTTGCTGAAAGGCAGATAGGCCAAACCGACAAAGCAGGCAAGGATATGTATGTACCATAAAAAATCGACGCTCCCCACCCTATCCAATGCAAGGGCGACAGGGTCCAGTATCCTGACAATCGCATATCCCACAAAGGCCGACCTGGGCGAGGAATGGCAACTGGCACAACTCATTTCGTGGAGTTCGAGACCCTCTGCAATAGCTTCCTTGTCAAACGGTGCCGTGACATTCGGGGAAACAACAGCAAACTCTTGAACCCAGAAGCTTTCCAGAGCACGTAGTTCCGCTTCATCATCCGTGTCAGAGTATTCCTCCACCATGTTTTGAAACTCAGAGTAGGAGGTAATCTTCAGGCCTTCCAAAAGGAACCCTGAAACCATAATAATGGCCAGGATGATAATAGCGTAGTTATCCATTGAGTTGGTCTTGAGCCGGGGGACCTTCAGTATAAACCGGCGGCACAAGGCAATACAAATCCCCACAACTACCATGGCACCAAAAAAATCTCTCAAAAAGAAAAAGGGATTCAGGGTAGAATAATAATCGCTGAAGACATGGATGGTTATAATTTTGTCAAGGGCATGCATAAGCAGTAAGAGCATGAAACCGCCATATATCAGCATATGCATCAGCCAACGGAGGAAATTTTCTTTTAGAATTTTCCTCTGAAAGACCACGTCAAGGATAAAGATCTTAATGAGTGTCAGGATCTTTACGCTGAAAACAACCTTCAGAACGCCCTTAAAAGCCGCAACGACTCTCTCAGAAGTTGTAATATCTATAGCCGAGATCCCTATCTTGCGTGAGAACCAGGTATAAATCTTGTAAATCAGTCCAATGACAAAAATCGTCAAGGAGACGTAAAGAAATACATCAAAAACCATGGAACATCCTCCTGCATCGCACATGTCTCGTATGCCGCTAATTATTGAGCTGTTACAGAAAACCTTATACGTGTGCGTCCTCTTCTATATAATCTCGAAAGCGCGTCAATTCCTTCTGGAAAGTTAACTTGAAAAAGCCTGTTGGTCCGTTCCTCTGCTTACCCACAATGATCTCAGCGACATTCCGGTCTTCCTGCGACGTGGGATGGTAGACCTCATGCCTGTAAATAAAGGCGATTACATCCGCGTCCTGCTCAATGGCACCACTTTCTCTCAGGTCTGCGAGCTGGGGTCGCTTGTCCTGACGCTCTTCCACCTTTCTGTTTAATTGAGACAGGGCAAGGACCGGAATATTGAGATCCTTGGCCAACCCCTTCAAAGATCGTGATATTTCCGACATTTCTATCTGTCTCGATTCAGCGGATCTACGGCCCTGAATCAACTGCATGTAGTCAACTATGACAAGGCCCAGGTCATGCTTTTTTTTCAACCTCCTGCATTTTGCCTTCATCTCAAGAACACTGATCCCTGAACTATCGTCAATAAAAATTGGCAGTTCTGACAATCTATTCGCCGATTCTGTTAATACCGACCATTCCTTATCCCTCAAAAACCCCGTCCTTAACTTTGTAGCATCTATACCAGAATCAAAACCCAACAACCTGATACCGAGTTGCTGCTTGGACATTTCGAGAGAAAAAATAGCCACAGGCTTATTGATAATCTGAGTCGCATTATAACCGATATTCATGGCCAAGGCCGTTTTTCCCATGCTGGGCCTTGCAGCAAGGATTATCAGATCTGATGGTTGCAACCCTGCTGTTAAGCGATCAAGGAGTTTAAATCCGGTTGGAACCCCGGTCACATATCCTTCAACAGTTGCAGCACTCTCAAGCTTCTTGAAACTCTTTGTGACAACATCGCTCAGGCTCTCAAGGCTCTCATTGACCTGTTCTTCGGCAATATCAAAAATCGACTGCTCTGCAAGCTCAAGAAGATCTTCCGTCTCTTCCCAATCTTTAAAACAGGCCTCGGAAATTACCGAACACTTGTTGATAAGTTCTCTTTTTACATAGAGATCTCTGACGATATTGGCATAAGAAGCAATACCTGCAGATGTCGAAACAGCCTCAACCAGCAAAGCCAGGTAATCAGTACCCCCTATCCTGTCTAAAGCCTTTTTCTTGGTTAGGGTTCGGGAAAGGGTGATGATATCAATGGGCTCCCCATGATTGTAGAGACCAGTCATCCCCTCAAAAAGAATGGCATGAGCCTCGCGGTAGAAAGCATCAGGGGCCAAGATATCCATGATCTGGTTCATGGAGTCATTATTCATTAACACCCCGCCCAGTATAGCCTGCTCGGCCTCAATGTCGTGCGGAGGGACTTTCAAATAGGAAGAAGCTATTTTCTCTTTTGGTTGGGGCATCATAGAGACACTAATTGTGGGTTGCAGATTGAAAATTCCTATTTTTCTTGTTTCTTTTCAGGTTGTACGACTACCTTCAACAGGCCTGTCACGTCCGGATAAATCCTGATAGGGATTTCGAATTCACCCAGGGATTTAATAGGCTTTTCAAGGACGATTTTTTTTCTATCAATAGTGATGCCCTGTTTTTCAAGCTGTGAAGCGATATCCATAGTGGTGACAGAACCGAATAGTTTATCCTCCTCACCCACCTTCTGTGAAAAGGTAATCACCATTTCTTCTATCCCTTGTTTTACCTTTTCTGCCTGCTCTTTGGCCTTCAGCCTTCTGACCTCGATTTTCTTTTTCAGCGTCTCAAGGAGCTTTATGTTTTGTGGAACGGCTTCAAGGGCAATGTCTTTTGGGATCAGATAATTACGTGCATAACCCTTGGCCACATTCACAATATCCCCTTCCAATCCCAGTTCATCAACATCCTGTCGCAAAATTATTTCCATGGATATTTCCTCCCTCAATAAAATCAGCTATCCGTTTTCCTGTGAATTTTTCTGAAATCGATCCACTGGTCAAAAATTCCGGCAAGAATCAAAATCACCAAAAAAAGTTGTTGAATAATGATCAAACAATAGACACCTATCCTGATCCACGACGGAACATAATATTTGCTAAAGAAAAACAAGACTATGGATAGCCCGTGAAAAAAATAGACTGCCATCATAACAATCATCACATTGATGGCCAATACTTGTATACTTCCTGATGCCAAAAATAAAGCAAAACCTGAAACAATCAAACCCCAAATCAAGTTGTCAGGCGCCCGCCATTGATCCATGGGGACAAATTCAGGATATTCAAGATTTCTCATCCTGAACAAAGGCTTGGCTACGACGACATTAAGCCAAACAGTAAATCCTGCACCGATAATCATGAGAGAGGGATAGATCCTGGAAATAATATCCATAAAGGCTTTCCCGTAAACCTGAAGCTCCATGGCATCTTCTTGCGAGATCCCCATCTCTTCATAGGCCTTAATGGTGGCTTCTAAGTGATCCCCGAGATAGCTGAGCATCATCTCAAACGGCCCCATATTCTTTGAAAGAGCGAGAAAAAAAAGGACACCTATGCCCAGCAGCAGCATGAACATAAGTGCGAAAAAAATCGTCTGCCCGATACTGAGCCTCCTCCTAAAGAACTCTGACAGAGCAAGGCCTAACAGGCTGAACTCCACACAAAAAATGACGATTTGAGGCTTTCCAGTTAGATTTGCAACCAGACCGATGATAAATACTGTAATGGCCGCGACCTTAACACCCTGGTAGAATCCCAATTTGCTTGAATAATAAAGGAATGGCAGAGGGGTCAGCAGGCTGATAATAGGGCCAACAAAGGGGATCCAGGCTGAAGCCAACACAAAAAAAGCAGCCCAACCCGTACACCCAAGCACGTCAGTAATTTTCATGGGATCTTAGAAGCGGTAAGACACAAAGGACCTAAGAGACTAAGTGTCAGGTTAATCATGAGTGGCCCAAAATATCTCAGGACATATCATGAGGAGAAAGGTAATAAAGCCATATTTCTTGCCCTTTTGATAGCGAGAGCCAAGATCCTCTGGTGCTTGGCACAATTACCCGAAATCCTTGACGGTACTATCTTACCCCGTTCCGAGGTAAAATACCTGAGAGTCCTTGGATCTTTATAATCGATAACGAGCTTGCTGTCTGCACAAAACCTACATACTTTTCTCCTGTAATAAGTCCTCTTGAATCTGGTACCTCTGTTTCCGTCCTCTTGCCTTCCTCTGTTACCATATCTATTAGGCTTTTTCTCATCTCTCATATTTTTCCTCTTGATCTGCTACTATTTCACCATCCTGGTCTGGGACCACTTCCTGTTTGGTTTCGCTCTCTTCATCACCTTCTGTCTTGCTAACCCCGGTCTCAAGTCCCTCTGCCTCAGACTTAAGCGCCTCAGGGTCCACATCGTTACTCAGCTTTATGGTCTGATACTTGAGGACCCTGTCATCCAGTGTCAAATCCCTGTTAAGTTCTGCCAAGATCTCGGCTGCACCACAATATTGCAAGAGCACATAATAGCCTTTATCAAATTTCTTCACCTTATAAGCCAGGGTTTTTTTACCCCACTCATCAACATTGATAACAGAGCCCTTATTCTTCTCAACAAGATTGTTGAACTTGGTTACCACATCCCCATAATCTTCATCGGACAAATCAGGATTGATTAAATAAAGCGTTTCGTAGTACCTCATACGCATTCTTTCCTTTCGGACTCCCTCTATTTAAGAGTGATTATTTGGTCCCCGAAGACTTCGGCAACAAAGTCCTTGAACCGATCCGTCTCAAGAGACAAGGAATAAACTTAAACTCATATTTTAAACACTTAAGCATTTTATTGTCAAGAAATTTCCTGCAATCCCATCAATTCTAAATTAGTCTCTGAACGAAAACCTCGAAATGAAAAGGAACACAACATCAATCATGAGGGTTTACTGAGTTGGGATTGATTCCATTAATCTAAAATCGTGCCTGAACAGGGTTCTCGTTCAGGCACTAAGTTTGGCTTCCACTTTGGCAACTACTCAAGGCCTGCAAAATAACGTGTTTGGCTCATGGCAAGCAATTGCGGTGGGGACCCATTGCCTCCTCTAATTGTCTGTTTACATCCTCAGTTGCAAGACCTTGAATCCTCACCCGTTTTGTTCTTGACCGTTCGCCCGAAATGATACCCACATTTCTCCTTGGTAGACCAAGTGTCTTGGCAAGATATTTTATCAACGCCCTGTTGGCCTGCCCATCAACGGGTGCAGATGTCAATTTTACTCTATAAGCACCCTCTTCTTTGCCTATGATCTGATTTTTAGATGATCTCGGCAATACTTTGATCCGGATATCAGTCCCGCCCCCCTGTTCCTTTTCCATGGTTCAGGCCCCTCTGGGCATTCTTGAGCCCTTTATTATCCCAATACTTTCCGCTACATCAGACTACGCGCCAAATCTACCAGGCTCTGAACCAGGAAAGACTGAATAAAAATAATGGCCAGGATCACAAGAATCGGTGAAAAATCCATGCCTCCTAAGCTTGGAAGCCTGCGTCTGATCGGATAAAGCACCGGCTCTGTTGCCGAGATCAAAAACCGGACGATAGGATTATATGGATCAGGATTGACCCAGGAAATAACGGCCCTGGCTATAACAATCCACATATAGAGACTCAATCCGATATCAAGGACTTTGGCTAAAGCGACCAAAAAATTGCCCATAACAAGCATAGGATCTCCTGTATCTTATCTTCACGATTCGTAACTGGTGAATAGGCTGTAGACTGTTAGGAAAAAACGGGAATACTGCGAATCTTGAAGCCATGTTTGGCACAAGAATCTACCCCGCCCGCCTCGCCTGCAAACACATGTTCCTGGAAAAACTATCAAAACTCAAAGGCCGTAAGAATTCCGTGGCATTTACATGCCGTGCCCAAAAGCCATCTTCCCTTTTCATGTCTCCTGAGATTTCGTGCGGCCCTTGCCAGATCAGCCGCCTTATATCCGCCTAATCCAGGCGCCAGTTGATAGCTCCTTATGACATGAATCTCAAAGCCCGACAAATCCAGGTGCTCCATAAGATCATACAAAGGCTGGTCGCGTTTTTCTCCTGTGACGGTACAATATTCCGGCTCCGAGCACTGATCCGGACAAACGAAATCCGCATAACTCACTAAGAGCGACCCCTCACTCCCCGGCCATGTGTGTGGCAAAACAGCCTTTATCTCTTCCGGAACAGAGATCTGTTTGACATCATACTCTCCGTCAAGATAACCTTTAAGCCACTCAAAGGCAAGATGCAACGGTACCGCTGGAACAATAGTGTTCATAGGATCCATGAGATCGAGATTTCTTACCAAAAAATCAATCCCGTCACATTTCATAACCTGGACCTGCAGGCAATTCAGTCCTGAAAGACTCTTTTGGTCCAAATCCACGACAAAAACCGGCACTTCAGACTCCAGGCTCAGTAAGCGCGCGGCCCTGTTTCCAAAATGACCTGCTCCTATGATAAAAACCGCATTTGGGGCTATCTCCTCTTGGATGCAGCAACTCATATACGCACAGGCAGATGATTACGCATGCTTCTCTCCTAAAGCCTAAACACCTCCAGCCTATCCTCCTGATTTACAAATTGGGTATGTTAGAGCAGGCCGTAAGCCGGGTCCTGTCTCCCGGAGCAGTCACCTGCTCTCAGGCCAATGACCATTCATCTAGTCCCGGTATTACTACCGGGATCAAGCGACCTACCCGGGAACTCGGACGGACAACCCTCAAGCGTTCCCCTATTTGGTCTTGCTCCAGGTGGGGTTTACCTATCTCCTGCCGTCACCGGCAGAACTGGTGAGCTCTTACCTCACCCTTTCACCCTTACCAGGCACGCGGTTCGCCAAGGAAATAATACTGAGATTTGTGGCCTTTCGGCCAACACTCCAAAATTACCTTGATGAACACAAGTTGGTGAGAAAACCGGGTGCCTGGCGGTCTCCTTTCTGTGGCACTTTCCTTCCCGTCACCGGGACTGGGCATTACCCAGCACCTTGTCCAGTGGAGCCCGGACTTTCCTCCCCCTTGCCATAAAGGCAAGGCGGTGGTCATTTGTCCTACTCTAACATACCCTGATAAACAACCCACGAATAAAGAATCCACGCCGAGAGGACGTGGCCTTGATTTGCCCCCTGGAAGGGGGCTTACTACTGCATGCATTTACAAGTGCATAGAGTTGGACAAAACAAGCTTATCTTTTTTCAAAACTGCAACACCAAAGGCGTACCACACAACTTTAGGCACTTCTATAGGCAGAGCCATTGTCTTTGTCCCCAACCCTGAACGTTGAACCCTGAACCTGTGAACGCTTACACTGTGTGATATCAAACAAAACGTTCGTCCTCACCCCAATATATAATGCGCTTACAGTGTGGACAGGTCATAAACATATCGCCCCGGATCAGCTCATTGAATTTCTGTGCTGGAATATCCATGTGACATGTCTGACACACGCCATTAATAACAGGGCTGACAGCAAGGCCATTCTTCCGTTCTTTAAGAAAATTATATCTCTTTAAAAGATCATCGTCAGTAGATCGGCAAAGCCTGGACCTTTCCCTTTCAAGGGTTTGAAGTTCCTTATCCAGTGCTTTCATTTCTTTAAGTATTGCCTCTCTATCCGTTTCAAATTCATGTTTGAGTCTTACACCTTCTGTCTTTGTATCAGCACATCTTTTCTCTAACTCTTCTAACTCCTCCATAAACTCAATGACCTGATCTTCCAATAATAACTTTCCCTTGTTTAAATCATCAATTTCCTTCAGGGCAGCCTGATACTCCTTATTTGATTTTATAGTCGATAGTTTTGCCTCACTTTTCTTTATCCCGCCATCTATGTCTTTGACGTCCTGCTCGATCTTGCGTCTTTGTTTTTTTGACTCCTCAAGCTGAGCCAACTCCGCCTCCGACCGCCTTTCCATGACCTCCAGTCCTGCCTGAAGGACCTGGATCTTAGCAGGTCCTTCCTCCTTCTTGATCCGGATACGCACGATACGGATATCGCAATCCTGAAGGCCTATCAAATTTTTCATGCTTACTTCCAATTTCCCTACCTCACCGTTCAGACCCATCACGAATGGGATTGGTTTCATCCATGTCCACCTCGACAGTTACCTGCCAGCCCTGGGCTGCAATCATACTCCCAAAATCCCTGGCGAATATACCAAAGGCTACTTTTTCCGTATAGAAATGTCCTCCATCAATCAAAGCAATTCCTGAGGATTCAGCCTCCAATGCATGATGATGACTCACATCCCCGGTCAAGAGGAGATCAGCCCCTTTCTCTGAGGCCAGGGATATGAAACTCCCCCCAGAGCCTCCTATCACTGCAACTCGATGAATCTCGGCATTTCCCTGACCAACCACTTTCAGGTTCCTGTTTCCGAGGATTCTCATTACAAATTCTTCCGCATCTGATAATTCGATTGGCTCAGACAAATCCCCGATTCTCCCAAGCCCAACACCATCTATACCGGCTATTTCCTTTAAGACCTCCATATTTTGAAGATTCAGGAGATTTCCCAAGATATCATTTATCCCGCCGCGCGAAACATCCAGGTTGGTATGTGCAGCCACCACCGAAACCCCGCTTTTTGCAGCTTCGAAAATCACATTTCCAGGATACTCACTTATGTCTATTCGCGAGAGAGGCGTGAAAATTAATGGATGATGTGTGAGTAACACCTGGGCCTTATGCTTGTAGGCAGACCTTAAAGCCTTCAAAGTAGGATCAAGTGCGAAAAAAATCTTTCTCACCTCTTGTGAATAATATCCGACCTGCAAACCAGGATTGTCCCATGGCTCAGCAAACTGAGTGGGAGCAACCTTTTCTAAGACGTCCAGGACATCTATCAACTTAGGAATCATGCGCAACAAAGACCTGCAATGTTGGGCTCCCGGTTTCACGGGAATGACAAAGGAGGCAATTTCAAAACGCCCCCTTTTGCTATCCGAGGCGTAGGCTCGCATCTACGAGCCGGAGGCCCAATATCTGTGCCTCAAAGGGCTACCTTTTTGGCTTTTGTTCTCAAAACATGAAGGGCGCTACCTTTAGAGATGCGCCCTTGCCAAGATCATTGCCCACAACTTTGCTTTTGAGAGAACATCCTCAACAGGATTTTTAAAGTAATCATAAATCATAAATCATAAATGCTGGTGGGCCCACCTGGGTTCGAACCAGGGACCTACCGGTTATGAGCCGGTGGCTCTTCCAGCTGAGCTATGGGCCCCACGATTATTCCTTATCGTATGCCTTAGTACTTTAGAATGCTTCCTCAACAAAGATTTGTCAAGAAAAATCAGCTCTTCCAGATCTCCTCTTCATACACCCGGGATGTTAAAGGTCAAGAAAGCTCTTCAACTTCTTGCTCCTGCTCGGATGCCGCAATTTTCTTAAGGCCTTTGCCTCTATCTGTCTGATCCGTTCTCTTGTGACGCTGAAATCGCGACCGACCTCTTCTAATGTATGATCCGCTTTTTCACCAATGCCAAACCTCATTCTAAGGACTTTCTCCTCTCTTGGGGTCAGTGTTCTGAGAGCTCCCCGGGTCTGTTCCGAAAGACCGAAATTGACAACGGCCTCTCCCGGAGAAAGGATCGTCTTGTCCTCAATGAAATCTCCAAGATGGCTATCTTCCTCTTCTCCGATAGGGGTTTCAAGAGAAATCGGTTCTTTGGCGATTTTCAGGACCCTTCTGACCTTGTCCAAGGGAAACTCCATCTTTACAGCAATTTCCTCCGGTGAGGGCTCACGGCCATGTTCCTGGACAAGATAGCGGGAGGTTCGTATTAGCTTGTTTATCGTTTCAATCATATGGACCGGGATACGGATGGTCCTTGCCTGATCTGCAATAGCCCTTGTAATTGCCTGCCTGATCCACCATGTGGCATATGTGCTGAATTTATAGCCCCGCTGATATTCAAATTTCTCTACTGCCTTCATCAGACCAATATTTCCTTCCTGGATAAGATCGAGGAACTGAAGACCTCTGTTTGTATATTTTTTGGCAATACTGACGACCAGTCTTAGATTTGCCTGTATGAGATCCGCCTTGGCAATTCCTGCTTTTTCCACACTTCTCCGTACAGTACTTAATGTTTCATTTAACTGCCGGGGATACATGCCCGTACTTTCTTTTATTTCCTTGACAACTTTTTGGGCATTATCCAGCCTGGATATTAGTGAAACGAGTTCTCTCTTACGCAAGCCAATCGGTGGGATTAAATCGTCATCCCTGGCAGATTCAGGGATCTTGGCAAACGACCTCTTAATATACGAAATCGACTTGCCGCCAGCCTCCAGGATACATCCAGAAATCTGTTTTTCTGATTCGTTCATCTTGTCGACAAGTTCCTGAAGTTTCTCGACCATGAATGCAAGCTGTCTTTTCTCGATTTTGAATGCACTGACTAAACCAGCAAGCTTCTGCCGGTTCTCAGCTATCTCTGACGCAAGCTTCTTCTTTTTTAATTCAGTACTTCTCCCCTTTGACATCTCTCGGCTTTTGCTGCAAATTTCTTCATGTAATTCATTGATTTCACCAATCATCCTTAAAAGAGATTGTTTTCTTTCTCCTACCTGCATATAATTTGATTCTTCATCTTCAAGGTCATTAATCACAGCCTTTAGCTTGATTCTGCTCTCCTTGAGTTCGTTCCCCAGGTTAATTATATGTTCAACACCAACATTACAGTCCAAAAGCGCTTTCAAGGCCTCTTGGTCTCCTGCCTCAATTCTCTTCGCGATCTCGACTTCCCCTTCTCTCGTGAGCAGTGAGACAGAGCCCATTTCCTTTAAGTACATCTTCACTGGATCTGCAACTCGAGAAACTGCGTCAGAAACCTCCAAATGCTCGTTTTCCATCTCTCCAGGCCGTGCATCCTGTTTTTTGGCCGACCTGGCATCTTCAATCTTCTTCTTTGAGGTCTCATCTATGACCATGATATCCAATTCATGAAACATCACCATAAGGTCATCATTATTTTCTTCAGCAGAGACGACGTCTTCAGACAAGTCGTTATTGAGATCTTCAAAGGTTACGTAGCCTTTATTTCTGCCGTTATCAATCAACCGTTTCAAATTGGCCATGTCGGTGGTTTTACCCATTATGTTCCTCCCTCCTGGAAGCTTTTTTACTGTCAAGATCTTGCCGGCCTTTGAGTCTCTTCAACTTGAGGAGTTGATTCAAGGTTTCGGCATCTCCCTTGCCCTTCCTGAAAGATGCCAGAGATGCCGATATTTTTGTCTGATATGCCTCTTCCTCAAACTCGGCCACTGCCTGTTCCACATCTTGATCCGAATAGATAGAAGGCCTGTGGAGTATCTCTCTGAGTCGTTCACGAGCTGCCGGACTATCCAGTTTTCCCAATAACTCCTCAGGCAAGAAAAGACCTCCCTGACGATATTTCTCAAATATGGTGTCCACAATTTCCACAACCACGGGATCAGAAAGGAGGAGATTGCATTCAGAGTCAATCAGCCTCGGAACTGCCTGTGGATAATAGACAATAAGGCTAAGCAACTGAAAATCGCTAATCCTCTTTCCCGCCTTTTGGACGTTCAAGCGCTCCTTGAGGTCCCTTCCAACGGCTATTCTCGATGGATTCCTTCCATAAGATTGTATTTCGGACCAGATTACCTTTTCGTTGATGTTGGTCTTGTCCGATAGGCGTCGAACGTACAAAGAACACAGTGGTGTATTGCTAACTTGTGATAGAATCGGGACAAGGCCCTTCAAAACCTGGACTTTTCCCTCGTCTGAGTCCCCCTGTGTCAATTTCTGTTCTAAGAAAAAGTCAAACAAGGGGGGAGCACCTTCTAAAAGTCCCAGGAACCTGTCTAACCCATTTACGTTTACGAAACTGTCAGGATCATGACCCTCCGGCAAAACAACGGCCCTGGCAGAGAGACCTTCATTTAAAAAAACAGGGAGGCTTTTTAGAGCGGCCGCTTTTCCTGCCTCATCAGAATCAAATATGACTACTGCCTCCCTGGCATATCCTTTAAGCTTTCGCACATGCCTGTCAGTAAGGGCGGTCCCAAGGGTGGCCACGACCTCGTCCAGGCCGTGATTTCTGAGTGCCAGGCAATCCATATAGCCTTCAACAATCGCGGCCCGGCCCTTGTCCCTGATCGCCCTGAAAGACAGGTTCAAGCCATAAAGCAACTCTCCTTTACGGAACAAACTGGTCTCAGGCGTATTCAGGTATTTTGGCAAAGAGTCATCAAGTACCCTGCCGCCAAAACCAACCACCCGTTGTCTTAAGTCAACGATAGGGAACATGATTCGACCTCTGAATCGATCGTAATGCCCCCCGCTTTTCTTACTAATGATTAATCCGGCCTCAACAGCCATCTCAAGGTCCTGGTGATGGCGCCCAAGCCACTGTGTCAAGCCGTCCCACTCATCAGTAGCATAGCCAAGTCTGAACTCGGAAACAGTCTCTTTGGAAACAGATCTCCTGTTTAGATAATCTCTGGCAGCCCTTCCTTTGACCGGATGGCTCAATATCTCCTGATAATAGACAGCCGCCTTTTCATTGATCTCGAAAAGGGCATCTCTTCTAACCGCTTTTTCTCTCTCTTTATGCCCGGAAAATCCCTCGGAAACAATCACATGATATCTTTCCGCCAAATCCCTCAGTGCCTCTGGGAAGGTTGAGCTGTGGTATTCCATCCAAAACGAAAAGATATCCCCGCCCTTCTTGCAACCAAAGCAATGAAAGGTCTGCCTCTCCGGATTCACGGTAAAGGAGGGATCTTTTTCAGCGTGGAAAGGACAAAGTCCGACATAATTCCTCCCAGCTTTCTTTAGCTGCACATATTCGCCGATAAGCGCCACGATATCAGCAGCCCTTTTGATTTCGTCCTTGGCAGATTGATAAGAGACCATATGACCCCTACTAACCCAGCCTTACAACAGTGATGGCATCACCACCAGATCTTGGCTCAGCACTACCAATGCTCTTAACAAAAGGCACCCCTTTCAGATGCTCACGAACTGCCCATCTCAGGGTCCCGGTCCCGAATCCATGGATGATCCTCACACTCAAATTGCCGTCTACCAGGGCCCGATCAATAGTCCGATCAATCAATGGAATGGCATCATCAACCCTGAAGCCAACAACATTCACTTCCTTTGACCATGACCCAAGCCCCCAGGACACACCGGCAGGCCCTTTGTCCGGACCGGATTCCTGGACATATTCGGCTCTTTCCAAATCCTGGATCTCGGCAAAAACCCTGACCTTCCCTAACATCACCCGGACTCGTCCTCCTGAATGATCCACCAGTTGGACGACCCCCTTTTGCTTAAATTTCTTGTGATAAACCAACTGGCCCACTTCAATGTCCTTCAGCTCGCAAGGCACATCCTCTCTATCTTTGGGCTCAAACCGGGCCATCAATTCGCGTCTGACTTGATTATAGCTCTTCGTGGCGAATGCCTGAGCCGATTTTGTCCTGGTTTTCAACAGGATTATGGCCTCTCTTAGTTCCTCCCTGGCCTCCGTTATTGCAGCTTCAGCCTCAGACCTCTCGGATTCCATCAGGGCCCTTTTCTCGGCCTCCAATGTGATCATTCTTTCCTTTATCTTGCTTGCCGCAGAGTGATACCGTCTTTTAACGTCTTCTGCTTCCTGTTTCTCGTGGGCAGCCTCATTCATCAGCCTGTTCATCTTTTCAATAAGCCTGTTCAGGCGGAGCTTGCCCTCATCCAAATAAACCTTCGCCTTCTCAAGAATGCCGGCGGGGACACCCATATCCATGGCCACATCCAACGCGTGGCTAATTCCCGGGGCCCCATACTTTAACTTGAAAGTAGGATAATTCTTTTTCTCATCAAATTCGACGCTGGCATTTACTCCGCGGGGGTTTATCAGGCTATAGGTCTTCAACCGGTTCAAGTGTGTGGATACAGCCACATACACACCACGCACGGAAAGGAAGTCCAGTACTGCCATGGTCAGGGCCACCCCTTCATCAGGGTCAGTCCCCATGCCGGGTTCGTCAATAATAACAAGGTTCATGCCAGCGGTATGTTCTATGATATCTCTCAAGTGCGCGACATGAGCCGAGAAAGTGCTGAGACCGGTTTGTATGTCCTGATCATCCCCGATGTCTGCAAATACTTGATCAAA
The DNA here is from genome assembly GCA_034660135.1 of Thermodesulfobacteriota bacterium. Classification (GTDB taxonomy): domain Bacteria; phylum Desulfobacterota; class DSM-4660; order Desulfatiglandales; family Desulfatiglandaceae; genus JAYEIR01. Next base: position 6,848 of record JAYEIR010000233.1, on the reverse strand, counting down.
AACAGGCAGGCAACTTCCTTCTTCTGCAGGGATGTGTATACCGGACTGACACATAAGGCTCATCAGACCGAGGGTCTTTAACGCAATGGTTTTCCCCCCCCGGTTCGGACCTGAAATGATCAACACATTCTGCTTTTCATCGAGAAAAACATCCACAGGCACAGGAAGCGCATGTTTTTCATCGCTCCGTCTTTCAGCCAAGGCCATGCTAAGAAGAATGGGATTCTTGGCCCCCTTGAGTTCAACGCCGCACCTTTTTCCCATTTCAGGCATTATGCATCCCAAGGCCTCGCTGAATCGTGCCCTGGCGTAAAGACCATCGAGTCTGCCGATCAGAGACTGCAAACATTCGAGTTCAGCCGCCTCATCCCTGACCATGTCCGTCAAACTGATCAGTATCCGCTGTTCCTCAGACTTTTCCTCCCGGATCAACTCAGCAATCCTGTTATTTTCATGGATTACTTCCACTGGTTCGAGGAAGCAGGTCACTCGAGTCTTCGAATAATCGTGAACAATACCATCAATTCGCGACTTCTTGTCAGTCCTCAAGGCAATCACATGCCGTCCGTCTCTGATGGTTATTAAACAATCCTCACCGTCAGATGAAAGACCCTTGGATTTCCGGATATTATCTAACTTCTTCTGGAGCTCTGACCTAAATCTGGTCTTTTTTCCCCGGATTTTCTTTAAGACAGGACTTGCCGAATCCTTGACTGCACCATTTTCAGAAATAGCATTTTTTATATTCTTGCTCAGTGCCTCACTGTCAGGCAGACCACTCACCAATCCATAGACCCGCGGACACAATGATTGATGGGAGCTAAGGAAATTTTTCGATTCCTTGCCTGCTTCCACAATCCTGAGAACAGACAACAGTTCATCCGGGTCCAGGCAGGACCCCCTGGTACCGGACTTCCTCAAAACAGGCAATATGTCGGAGAGATCGGAAAAGGACACGAACCCCTCCGTTTTCAGGAGGAGTCTCAATTCTGAAACCAGCCTCAGCTCAATTTCAATAAGGGTTAGGTCATTTGACGGTCTGAGGGACAGGCAATCTGATTGTCCCATTGGACAAGAGGCATAAGAGCACAATATATCCAACAGGCTATAGTATCCGAGAACCCGATAAGTATGCTTGATCATGCAGGCTCTATCAACAAATGTGGTACGTTAACTTAACAACTTCTTTCCTAAATAGATTATTTAAATCTATTATTATATCATAAATAATAAATAAAAGTCAACTAAAAATTACTCTTGAGCCGGTTTCAAGACGTTTATTTTTATGCAAAGTCAAGCCTCCGGCTCGGAGAGCAAAAGTGGGCGTTTTGAAATTGGCTCTCTTGACTTATATTTTGCTCACCTCAATAGCCTCATGCAGATCAAGGCTCCCATCATAAAGCGCCCTCCCCGTTATCATTCCAATAACACCATCTTCGGAGAGAGTGAGGACATTCAAGACATCCGAAATACCGGAAATTCCTCCAGACGCAATTACAGGAATACTGATGGCCCGTGCCAGGGCCCTTGTAGCTTCGATATTCGGACCTGTACTCATCCCATCCCTGTGAATATCCGTATAGTTAATTGCAGAGACCCCGATCCCTTCAAACCGTTTGGCAAGTTCCACAGGCGTTAAGTCGACATCTTCTGTCCATCCCTCTATCGCGACCTGGTCTTCCCTTGCATCTATTCCAATAATAATCCGTCCAGGAAACTTTTCAGATGCCTGTCTCACAAAATCCGGTTCCTTATACACAGCCGTCCCCAGGATGGCGTACCGAATCCCAAGATCAAAATACGCCTCCAGGGTCGACATGGTCCTTATCCCGCCTCCAAGCTGTACAGGGATGGGAACCGCGTTGACAATTCGCTTTATGGCATCATGATTCACTGCCCTGCCTTCCACTGCTCCATCCAGGTCAACCATGTGGAGTCTTTCAGCGCCTTGCTCAAACCACCTCACAGCCATCTCTTCAGGAACATCTGAAAACACAGTCTCATCCGACATCCGGCCCTGTTTCAGCCTGACACAGCGACCACCCTTAAGATCAATTGCTGGAATGACTATCAATTTTCAATTACTCCACTTTCCGGTTTCTGATTCCCATGGGCATTTGCTCCAACATTTTGTCCAGTCCGAACATGGCCAATTGTTGGGCCGTCATCCATTTTCCACCGCCTTCGAAAAACGTGGCTGAATCAAAAAGATTCTCAGACCATGACCGCTGGGTCTTATCAAATTTGTCCTTCCACAGTACTCTGCCGTCAGAGGGCCTGACAAGATATAGATCAAAGGCCACGGAAGCAGGTCGATCAACACCATAATCGCCGCCTTCCCGCTCTCTCCATCGATAAATGTAGCCTGCCAGGACAGCATCTGCCCCGAAGGTTGTCCCCACGTCTTGAAGAACTCTCAATGGCCCCAGGTTGATATTAATATCCGAGGCAACTATGTTTGAGAAAACACCTTGAGTCTGCCCGGGTGATATCAGATCATATCTTTCCTCAGCGACAAGCTTGTCAAACAAGATACCGGTCATTTCCTGAACCACATCCTGGGGAACCGGCGCAGCCATGACAACGCCACCGCTCAGAGGATTTCGAATGACACGAGCCTCTTGCCCCTGTGACATAGCGGCCCGGAAGCCCATAACGGCCACCTTGTTTACCTCCGGCACGACCACATCTTTATCTGAGACCTTGACCTTTTGGGACCGGCACGCTCCGCTTGACAGAAGACAAACAACAGCACAGAGGCACAAAAAAATCTGGGATGCTCCAAAAACCTTTCCGGACATTGATGCCTCCATCCGCTATAAAATACCTTTCGTAGATTGTACGCCGCCCTTCAACCGATCCTCCAGGGAGCTAGCCATGTCCAAGGACCTGGCAAAGGCCTTGAAAACGGCCTCTGAAATATGGTGAGGCTCATCGCCGGCAAGAAGATCAACATGCATAGTAATGCCGGCATTGGTTACAAGGGCACGAAAAAACTCCTTGATAAGGCCTACATCAAATGTACCCGTGACACTTTTGCTTAATGGCACATTATAGGACAGCACGGGCCGGTTGGAAATATCAATGACGATCCTGGCCAGTGCCTCATCCATAGGAATTGTTGCCTCACCGTAGCGCCTTATACCGCCTTTCTCACCAAGAGCCTGTGTCAATGCAAGGCCTAAGCAAATGCCAATGTCTTCAACCGTGTGGTGGTCATCTATCTCGGTATCACCCTTAGCCGTTATATTTAGATCAAAAAACCCATGAGCAGCCACAAGGCTCAACATGTGATCCATAAAAGGGATACCCGTATCCACATGATACAGACCGCTGCCATCAAGGTTCAGCTTAAGGCTGATCTCTGTTTCCTTTGTTTTTCTATCGATATTTGCATCTCGCTTCATGCCGTCTCCTGACAAATGGTTATTGGTCAATGCCACATTTTCACAAAAAAATGGTGGAGATGAGGGGACTCGAACCCCTGACCTGTACGTTGCGAACGTACCGCTCTCCCACCTGAGCTACATCCCCATTCTCACAAAAATCGTCTCGAGCATTATTGCTATTATAATCATTCCACTACCTAAATCAACGCCTTTTTGATCCAAGCAATTCCAATCCCGGCTATTTCTCTACGGGAACATGGCATGGTCGAAATCCGATTTGCTGTTACTGCCCAAAAATATTTGACATTTAACCTCCTTATGATTAAGTATATTGTAACCGTTCAGGGGTTAAAAGGTTCAGGTCTGAACCTGTGAACGCTTACAAATATAGTAACTCAGGTTGTCAGCCTGAAGGATACTAATCAATGCCCCCGTAGCTCAGGTGGATAGAGCATCAGATTCCTAATCTGGGTGTCGTGCGTTCGAGTCGCGCCGGGGGCACCAATAAAATCAAAGGCTTAAGAGAACCTCTTCACAAAAACCAGAAACCTTTGAGGCAGTTTCAAAATGTTCAATTTTGTCCAAGGTCAAGGAAGGCGAAAATTTTAACCACAGGAATATGTTGAATATTTCGAGGATTAAAATTTGAGACTGACACAGAGATTGGGCAAAAGGGGGCGTTTTGAAACTGGCTCCTTTGGAAATGTTTCCCGTTTGTAGCAATATTATCCTTCCTTGAACTTGAAAAAATCCCCGGTTTTTGTTCAGGCACTATGTTCAAGTTTCGCACCCTGAAATTACTGAAATCTGCTATCAATATAGACCTTGTTGAGTGGTCTATATTAGCAAAGAATCAAAGCTAAAATTAGAATTGCTGAGGTCTTCATAGGAGGTATTGTAATTGTCCGATTTCCCTTTGATAGGTATTACAATGGGCGATCCTTCGGGCATCGGGCCGGAGATCATTGTTAAGGCACTCGGTGATGAACAAATCTCCCGGTTCTGCCGGCCCGTAGTCCTTGGAGACCCGGAGATCCTTGCATCGACTATTTCCAGCCTCTGGCCGGGGGAGGATAAAAGTATCTCATTGAATATTATCTCAAGCCCCTCTGAGGCAGCGGGTATGCCGGGCAGCATCGACCTCATGCCAGTCTCTGACCTGAAATCAGGAGACATCACGCCTGGAAAGCCCACGGTAGAAAGCGGCAGGGCAATGGTGGAATATATTATCAGGGCCGTAGAAATGGCTAAAGCCGGAGACATTGGAGCCATGGTAACCTGCCCTATCAACAAGGCCCTGATGCACAGGGCCGGCCATCGTTATGACGGGCATACTCAACTCATCGCACATTTAACCAATACTCAGGACTATGTCATGATGCTCGCCGGGACCAGACTGCGTGTTGCACTGGTGACCATCCATTGTGCACTCAAAGAGGTGCCGAGGATCTTAGACAAAGAAACAGTGTACAGGACGATAATAATAACAGCCAGGGCCCTTGAACAGGATTTCGGGTTTCAGAATCCCCGTCTCGCCGTGGCAGCCCTTAATCCACATGCCGGCGAGTCAGGGCTGTTCGGATCGGAAGAAGAAGAGATCATTGGTCCTGCGGTCAAAAGCGCTATGGACGCAGGTTTCAACGTGGCAGGCCCCCTTCCCCCGGATACGGTTTTTCACATGGCAGCCTCAGGTCAATTCGATGCTGTTGTGGCCATGTATCATGACCAGGGCCTCATTCCGTTGAAGCTTCTCCATTTTTCTGATGCCGTGAACGTGACCCTGGGGCTTCCCATCATAAGGACCTCTGTGGACCACGGCACAGCCTACGATATCGCAGGAACCGGAAAGGCAGACCCGTCAAGCCTTAAGGCAGCAATAATCATGGCCGCAGAAATTGCGCACAACAGGAAAAAAGCTAACAGCCTTCAGCCTAAACAACCTGAGTAGAGCAAAGACCAATACATGGGAACTGATTACATAAGGATAAGAGGCGCCAGGCAGCACAATCTCAAGAATATCTCATTAGATATCCCAAGGAATCAGCTTGTGGTAATCACGGGCTTATCAGGTTCCGGAAAATCCTCCCTTGCTTTCGACACGATCTACGCTGAAGGGCAGCGCAGATACGTTGAATCGCTTTCCGCCTATGCACGTCAATTCCTTGAACAAATGGACAAGCCGGACGTTGACTCCATAGAAGGCCTGTCACCTGCCATATCCATCGAGCAGAGAACTTCGAGCCGGAATCCAAGATCTACTGTAGGGACAATTACGGAAATATATGACTATTTGAGGGTCATGTTCGCCAGGATAGGGCAACCCAGTTGCCCGGAATGCGGATTGGAGATTAGTTCCCAGACCACCCAGCAGATTGTTGACCAGATCATGGAACTTGAAGAAGGGGCCAGGATACAGATACTGGCCCCTTTGATAGAAGAAAGAAAAGGCGAACACATTCAGTTACTCCATCGTCTTCGCAAGGATGGTTTTACGAGGGTAAAAATAGATGGGGATATCCGTCTGTTGGACGAAGAAATCATTCTTGACAAAAACAAGAAACATACCATCAGCGTGGTAGTGGACAGGCTGATCAACAAAAAGGCGATCCAGCGACGTCTTACCGATTCAATTGAGCTTACCCTGAAAATTTCAGACGGAAAGGCCGTCCTTGACGTCATAGGATCAGGAGAAATCCTTTTCAGCCAAAAGGCCTGTTGCCCCAAGTGTGGGCTCAGCATCCCGGACCTGACTCCACAGATGTTTTCTTTCAACAACCCCCAGGGGGCATGTCCGGAATGCAACGGACTGGGCACAAAGAGATATCTTGATCCGGATCTGATCGTTCCTGATCCGCATCTTTCTCTGAGAGAAGGAGCTATAGCTCCGTGGGCTAACCGTCATTCGGCCTACTTCCAGCAGATGTTTGACTCTCTGTGCCGACATTATGACATTGACGTCCATGACCCGGTTAAAGAACTTCCACAGGACGTTCAAGATGCCATTCTCTACGGTTCGGGAAAAAGTCAGATCGAGTTCCGTTATGAGAGAGGGGAGAGGAAATATTCTTATGTTCGTGCCTTTGAGGGGGTCATCCCGAATCTGGAAAGGAGATATCATGAGACAGGCTCCTACCAGGTCCGTGAGGAGATTGAGAGATTTATGAACATAAGGCCCTGTCCGGCCTGCGGAGGGGCCCGCCTAAAACCGATCAGCCTTGCGGTTAAGGTAGGCGGAAAGTCAATTCACGGGATTACGACACTCCCCATTGAAAAGGCCTACCGGTTTTTTCAGGCTCTGAAACTGGAGCCCAAAGAAAAGGTGATTGCACAAAGGGTTCTAAAGGAGGTCATAGAACGGCTTGGATTTTTAAGGAGTGTTGGGCTTGATTATCTTACAATTGATCGTTCATCCGCGACCCTTTCAGGGGGTGAAGGCCAGCGCATCAGGCTTGCAACTCA
>JAYEIR010000232.1:7640-10031 GCA_034660135.1 Thermodesulfobacteriota bacterium | reverse complement strand
TAAAAGACATTGATGCAGTAATCGCCCTGCCAAAGAAAAAAGTGAAAGAGGCCCTCAACTGGATAAGAGATGATGAAAACATAACAGAGGTTCTGTTGACCGGAGGTGATCCTCTAACGCTCGATAACAGATACCTTGATTGGATCATGGGCGAACTTGCCGGTATGGGTCATGTGGAAAGGATAAGGATCGGGACCAGGACCCCTGTAACTCTGCCCATGAGGATTGATGACGGTTTTATCAACGTACTCAAAAAATATCATGAATGGGGCAAGAGAGAAGTCGCCATCGTGACTCACTTTGAACATCCTTCGGAAATAACAGCCGATAATTTGACTGCCGTCAAAAAGATCAAAGGACTGGGAATCAATATCTATAATCAACAGGTATTTACCTACTATAACAGCAGGAAATTTGAAACTGCATTTTTACGAAAGACACTAAAACTCTCGGGCATTGATCCCTACTATTCTTTCAATTGTATGGGCAAGGAAGAAACGATTGATTTCAGGGTTCCTATCGCCAGGATAGAACAGGAAAGAAAAGAAGAGGCAAGGCACCTTACCGGTCTTGTCAGAACAGATGAACCCGTCTTTAACGTTCCGAGACTGGGAAAATCCCATCTACGGGCCTGGCAGGATCATGAGGTTGTTATGATCCTGCCAGATGGGAGCAGGGTGTATCGCTTTTATTCATGGGAGACCGAACTCACAACATCCAATGATTATTTGTATACGGATGTGGACATCTACGACTATCTCAAGAGGCTCGATGATGAGGGTGAGGAATTAGACGATTATAACTCAATATGGTATTATTTTTAAGAAGGTGAAAAATGGACTTTGAGTGCATCATTTATGAAAAAGACGAGGCATTTGCCGTTATAAAGCTGAACAGGCCCAAGGTCTTGAATGCCATGAACAAGCAGCTCTGGCTCGATCTTAAGGCGGCCCTTGAAGATGCTAAAAATGATCCGGAAATAAAGGCCCTGATCATTACGGGAGAGGGCAGGGCATTTTGTACAGGCGCGGACTTAAAGGAATCAAGAGACAGGAGCACGGAAGATTACCGGGATTACCTCGTCGAGCTTCAGGAGACATCCAGGAAGATAATCCGTTTTGAAAAGCCTGTAATAGCTGCAATCAATGGTTATGCCCTTGGCTCAGGATACGAACTTGCGCTTGCGTGTGATATTCGTATAGCCGCGAATGAGGCTCAGATCGGCTCCCCGGAGGCCAGAGTGACTTCCTCTGTTACAGGAGGCGCCATGAGGCTTCTGCAGGATCTGGTAGGCCCGGGCAAAGCCAAAGAGCTCCTTTTTACCGCAGAAAACATTGATGGAAAAGAGGCTGAGAGAATAGGTCTGGTCAATAGATCCGTCCCCCTGGACCGGCTTATGGAAAAAGCGAGAGAAATGGCGGAAAAAATAGCAAAAAATTCTTCCTTTTCCATTAAAATGATCAAGAAGGGTCTGAAAATGGCCCAGGGTGAAGTGAGCCTCGAAGCACTGATGGACTATGAAATCGAAGCATGTCTGGCGTGTGTTTCCACAAAAGAAAGACAGGGTTCGCTACGACATTTCGAGCAAAGAAAGAATAAGCCCCAAAAACAATCATCCCGCAACCCGCTGTGATTATTGATTTCCACACCCATATTTATCCCGATCATCTGGCCCGCGATACACTAAACGCCATATGTGAACGCTCAGGAATCCAGTCCCACTCGGACGGAACCCTGCGTGGATTGCTTGATTCAATGGCTCAAGCCGGTATAGACCTGTCTGTTGTTTTAAGTGTTGCCACGAAACCTGAACAGGTCGATCCCATCATGCAATGGCTCAAGCAGATAAGGCAACCAGGGATCCTTCCTCTGGCCCCTATGCACCCTGATTTGGGGAATGACCCAGATCTGATACATTCACTAAAGGTACAGGGGTTCAAGGGGTTCAAAATGCATCCTGACTATCAGGACTTCTATGTTGACGAAAAGAGGATGTACCCTTTTTATGAAGCCGTACAGGCAGAGGGGTTATTTATCCTTTTTCATGCCGGCGTAGACCGGGGGTTGCCGAGCCCTGTTCATGGCACGCCGGAAAGATTTGCAAGACTGAAGAAGGTCTTTCCGCACCTTACTGTTATTGCCGCACATATGGGTGGTGAATATATGGTTGAAGAGGCGGAGAAGTATTTGATAGGTACGGATATTTACTTAGATACATCCTTTGTCTTGCAGGAAATGCCCGGGAACCTGATTAAACGTTTTTTTGACAGGCACCCGATTGAACGCTTTCTCTTTGCGACCGATAGCCCCTGGAAAGACCAAAAAAAGGAACTGGAGTTCTTTCTTTCTCTTCCTTTTTTGACAGAAGACGCGAAGGAGAAGATCACATGG
>JAYEIR010000232.1:5713-7540 GCA_034660135.1 Thermodesulfobacteriota bacterium | reverse complement strand
CAACCAGCTCGAGATCGGATGTGTTGAACTTATCCAGGCCCTTGAGACCGAACTTGCCCATACAGGGGCCTTGCGTGATGCGGATTCCGGAAAAGAGAGCGCACTGCTTGTCAGCGTAACGACCGCCTCTAAGCGAAAGGCTGATGAGTCCCTGGCAGAGCTTGAGGCCCTTGCGTCATCAAACGATATTCACGTTATAGGGACCCTGCTCCAACAACGGAGCGAAGTTGATTCCAGATTCCTTATGGGAAAGGGAAAGCTTCAAGATCTGGGCATCCTCGCACTTCAGAAGGGCGCAACCCTAATTATCGTTGATCAGGAACTGAACCCTTCCCAAATACGTTCTATAACGGATCAGATAGATCTAAAGGTCATTGACAGGACCCAATTGATTCTTGATATTTTTTCTCGGCACGCACAGACAAGGGAAGGAAAATTTCAGGTTGAACTTGCACAGTTGAGGTATCTTCTTCCTCGCCTTGTTACAAAAAATACCGCTATGTCACGCCTAACAGGTGGCATTGGGGGACGTGGGCCAGGCGAGACAAAGCTGGAAATAAACCGGAGGCGGGTCCGTGACCGCATTGTTCATCTCGAAAAAGCCCTGTCTCTTGTAAAAAGACATCGAAAACAGCAGAAGGCAAGGCGGAGCAAGAGACATCTGCCGGTTATTTCTATAATAGGGTATACAAATGCCGGCAAATCCACGCTGCTTAATACCCTTACAAAGAGCAGGGTGAGGGCTGAAAGCCGTCTTTTTGCCACCCTGGATCCTTCCAGCAGGCGTCTCAAATTTCCAAAAGATATTGAAGTTATTGTTACTGATACAGTGGGCTTTATCAAAGATTTGCCAAAAGATCTAATGGTTGCATTTCGTGCAACCTTTGAAGAGCTCGATAGCGCTGATGTATTCTTGCATGTGATAGATATCAGCAACCCCCGTTTTGAAGATCAGATCAAGTCTGTGGAAAAGATCCTTACTGAACTCAATCTGCACAACATCCCGGTAATTCGGGTTCTTAACAAGAAGGATCTATTAGAAAAAGGGACCGTTGATATGTTTTGCAAAAGCCTTGACGGAATTAGCATTTCAGCAAGAGACAGGTCAACAATACGACCCCTCACAAAAAAGATGCAGTCCTTGATAGAATCCAGGTAACTGGAGGCACAAAGGGGCATAGGCACAAAGGCACCAAAGAAAAAGCGAAACTGTACAGTAACCTTATTCCTGGGCATTGCAACGAGTTCACGATAGGAATTGCAGGCCCGGATAAGGTCAGAGGACACCAGACAGATTTACCCCGTTGAATTCGTAGACTATTCAACCGGGGCCAGACCAATTAGATACACCAAGCGGGCTCTTAAACTTTGTGCCTCTGTACCTCTGCCCCTTTGAACCTGAGTAAGCTATGAAGCCAGTTCCATGCAGATCCTTGCTATTGCTCCCGGGACTTCCTGGGAGGTCGCTTCAACCACATCGAATCCGTTTTCCTGGTACCACTGGATTATTCCGGGATTGTGAACCATACTGCTTTTGACAATAGAACCGCGTATACGTTTAACACCCTTCTTGCGGGCATAGGCAATCACGCTTTTTAGCAGTACAGTGCCTAAGCCCCTTCTTCTGCAGGTTGGCTTGGGTTTTATCAGGTCCTTCAGGTTGCCCAAGAAGCCCTGAGAATCGTCAAAAATAATTATGTTGACGAGCACCATCTCGTCCGGCGGTTCAAGTGTGGCGGTTGCCTTGCCTATCCAACCGCGCTTATATAGTTTTGCGCTAAACAGAGAGTCATCACCTGACAAGCTCAGAAGATATTCGTCACCATG
>JAYEIR010000232.1:0-5613 GCA_034660135.1 Thermodesulfobacteriota bacterium | reverse complement strand
TGGTCTCCATAAGTCTCAGTAGCATACTCCGGTCGGACAAAATCCGCACGGTCGATTGCCATGAATGCGTCGATTATGCTTCTCGTCTTCAGAATCTTTCTTTTGATTAGATGGTTGATCAACTCTTTATTGTTTTGCATTTTGTTGACCTTAAGGCTTAGAAGAATTAAGGGCGCTGCAAAGGCATCGTGCCACATGGGCCATAGTTGAAAAGGAGCTCCTGAATGGGAAGGTTATTGGTAGCAGGTTTTAATTCGGGCTTTTTCATATAAATTCAAGTATCATAACTGGTTATTAGCCCATCCACCTGCGTAGACCAAGTATCAATGAAAACCGGCTGTGCGTCAAGTCAATAATGTTGGAAGATATGTTCGGTGCAGGGATATGCCTGTGCTAAAAAAAATATTTCTTTTTTGCAAAATATCTGATATATGACTAATTTTTCAGACAATCTCAGACAATCTGACCCAGAGGATATGGCTTTACAGTACGATTTCCAGGACTGGCGGTCCTTTTGGCCTTGACATGTGAAAGTCATATAATATATATAGCGCCATAGCAGGTACACTAATAATTTGAAAGCCTTCGACTTTAAACGAGACAAGCCATGGATTGACAATATTGCCCTGGTTTCCCAAGTGGGCCTGACCATGGCGGGATCAGTGGTCTTTTGTCTTGCAATCGGATATTTTCTGGATAAATGGCTTGGGATTAGAGGCCTGTTTTCGATTATTTTTATTATCTTGGGAATTGCAGGGGGCGGATATACTGTCTACAGACAGATAGAAAAAGTAGTCGATCTGGGAAGCAGGAAGGATTCCAAAAAATCAAACAAAAATGGAAGAAGTTAGACATCTGCAAAAAAAATACTGTTCTCAAGCCATGATGATGGCTGTCTGCGTCGCCGTAATTTTTATCATCCTGGGTGAGAAAGCTATTGCAAAAGGCTTTTTATTGGCCTCCATTTTTAGCGTTATCAATTTTACTCTTATGGCGCGATTGAATCCATTGAAATCAGGAAGATCTCAAGTCAGGGCAAGTCTTGTTGCATTTTTATCAATTCTCTTAAGATACCTGATACTTTCAGTCCCCCTTATCGTTTCTATCAAGAGTGTTTCGCTGAATTTTTTTGCTTCGGTCGTGGGTCTTTTTGCGGTTCAGTTGGTTATTATATTTAACCATCTCATCATTAATCGTCTTGTTTTGGCACGGAAGGGTTAGGCAGGCTCCTGATCATGGATGAATTTACTCATATCCCGCAATTAACACTTCAGTTGTTTGGCTTCAATCTGGTTTTTAATACGGAAACTATCACGATGACATGGGTCGTTATGGGCATTTTAATCGTGTTTGGTTTCCTGGCCACAAGGAAAATCAGCTTTATACCCAATCCATTCCAGATGGTGGGTGAATTGCTTGTCAAGGCCTTTTACGACCTAACGAGAGATGCCCTGGACGAGGAAATGGTCAAGAAGTATTTTCCTGTCATTTGCAGCCTTTTTATGTTTGTTCTCTTGTGCAACTGGATAGGTGCGATTCCCAAGCTTGGTGAGCCCACAAAAGATCTCAACACACCTCTTTCTCTCGGAATTATGGGGTTCTTTATCGCTCATTATTCAGGCATTAAGACCAAAGGATTTAAGAAATACGCCGCAGGATACTGTGAGCCCATATTTTTTATGGCGCCCTTGAATATCATTGGCGAACTGGCTAAGGTCATATCCATTTCTTTCCGTTTGTATGGCAATATCGTGGGAGGAGCCATTATTATCGTAGTTGTCTCCCATCTGATTTACGGTCTTATACTTCCCCCTGTTCTGGTTTTCTTTTTTGGAATTTTTGTTGGTGGGATACAGGCGTTTGTCTTTACAATGTTAACACTTGTTTATATTTCGTTACAGGTCAAATAAGCTGATGATGGATTCTATTACATACATATCTGCCTCATCTTTTATTGGGGCTGCGATGGCCATGGGTTTAGGCGCTATCGGCGCAGCACTCGGTCTTGGGTATGCTGCCGGCAGAGCCGATGAATCAATGTCTTACAGACCGGAAATGTCCGGTCAGCTTCTGAAAAACATGCTTATCGGCCAGGCCATCACTGAAACGGCAGCGATTTTTGCCCTGGTTATTGCGATCATCCTGCTTTTTGCTGAACCTGCATCAACCAGCGTTCTTGCCTCATGGTCAGCAATTGGTGCCGGGTTATCCATAGGGCTGTCTGCAATCGGATCGGGCGTTGGAGCAGGATTACCGGCTGGCGCTGCTTGTGTTGGAATGGCTCGTCAGCCTGACAATAAAGGCAAAATCTTTACGACTATGCTTATTGGGTCGGCCATATGTCAAACACCTGTTATTTTCGGCATGGTGATATCGTTCCTTCTTTTGTTCATGGACTTGTCTGATATCCCGCTCTACCCCGGCTGGGCTGCCATATTAGGGGCAGGATTGGCCACAGGCTTGGCTACAATAGGCTCTGGTATTGGAAATGGATTGACATCTATGGAGGCAGTAAGAGGTATAGCCCGAAACCCTGATACCAGTTCGGATACCAGCAGGGTTATGCTTATTGGTATGAGTGTGGGGCAATCAACCGCTATCTACGGATTTTTGGTAAGTTTATTGCTTGTGTTCACCGGGTTGGAACCAAGCACCACCCTGGCTTCCTCTTTGAAACTCATTGGAGCCGGACTATCTTCAGGTTTCGGAGGTATCGGCCCGGGCATTGGATTAGGAATAGTATCTGCTTATGCTGTAAAATGGGTGGCAAGGAGACCGGAAGCGACCGGGACTCTGACAAGGACAATGTTAGTGGGTATGGCTGTAACCGAATCAACAGCTATTTATGGTTTAATTGTTGCGTTATTACTGGTTGTTGTGTTTTAGGCGTTTCTGAGCGGAGAGTGTATCTGCGTCAGGAACTGAACGGAATATCAACTGGGTTAATTTAAGGAGATTCATAATGGATATTACTGGTCCTGATTTTATCAAAGCTTTATCTTTTTTGGGTGCTGGTTTGGCCATGGGCTTGGGCGCCATTGGTCCCGGAGTCGGCGAAGGTTTTGCCGCGGGCAAGGCGTGTGAAGCAATCGGACGAAAGCCGGAAGAAGCCGGGCTCCTGACAAGGACCATGCTGGTCGGCCAGGCTGTTTCGGAATCTACCGGGATCTACTCTCTGGTTGTGGCTTTATTGCTCCTTTTTGTGGTTTAGTCTTTAACAGACCTGTAAGGTAGTCTGCTATGCTAAGTATCAATGCAACTCTCTTAGTTCAGCTCATACAGTTCTTGATTTTGACCTTTATCCTGAACCGCCTTATGTTTCGGCCTATTTTGAAGATTATTCGAGACAGGTCCGAACACATCGATGCAGGGAAGAAGGAAATTGAGAACCTTGAACTGAAAACTCAAGAGCTGGCTAATGAATATCTCTCCATAGAAAGAGATGCGAGGAAACAGGCCCACAAAGAGAGAGCCCGTGTCAAGATGGATGCGGTGACCAGTGCTGGTGAGCTCTACAATGCGGCCAAGAACAAGGTGACTTCCATGAGGCAGGAAATCGACATGGAAGTTGAGCAAGAAGTACAGAAAGTTCGGCCGTTTTTGCAAAGAGAGGCAGAGGCGCTGGTTGATGAGATAACCGAAAAGATGATTGGCATCGGGACAGAGGCTTGAACCATATGAGCAAAAAATCATTGTTAGTTCTATGTGCAGTGGCCTGTATCCTTTTTCTCGGTACTCAGGCGTTTGCCGCGGAAGAGCTGAGTCATGGCCGCAAGATATGGGACAACATCATGTTGTTTCTGAATTTTGGCATCCTGGTTTTTTTGTTCATCAAGTATGCCAAAAAACCTCTCATGGGTTTCTTGCGCGGTGAGGGGAAGAAGATCGCGGAAAGATTAGATGAACTCAGTTCCCGGCGTGACCATGTCGAGTCAAAAATGAAAGGCGAGGCAGACAGGTTAGACAATATTGACAAGCGAATACTGGAACTTAGAGAGATTATCATTGAAAACGCGCAAAAAGAAAAAGATACTATTATTGAACAGGCCAAAATGAAGGCGGATCAGATGATCGAAAGGGCCAAATCCGAGGCCGCTATAAAATTGGCTGCAGCAAAAAAGGCCCTGAACGATGAGGCAACGGAAATCGCTATCTCCATGGTTCAAGAAAATCTGAAAAAAGGCCTATCACCCGAAGACGATGAGAGACTCGTTGATCAATTCATATTCGGTCTGAATAGCAATGAGAGACTCACTACATCGAATTAAGAGATCGCAAATAGTTATATGCTGGACTCGTAAAAAACTCCACTACCTGACGCTTCGGCGTTATAATGAAACCAACTTGTTTTAAGAAGCGTAGCGTGGGGTCTCTGTGCCCCACAGAGCACACCGCATACAACACATTCACCAAGAAAGTCATCAAACGGACGAGGAATATTTGGTTTTGCAAATATTCTAATGCCAGCCTGATTTAAGCCCACCACATGGAATAATGCAATGAGCCCACGGGTCATGGTGTTAGTAAACCCGGCAGGAACAGGCTTAAGCCAGGCCAGTATGTAATGAGTAAGAGTGTCAGAATAAGGAGAAGCAAAAAGGGCAGGGTGGCCCTGTAGAGTCGTACCACAGGCTTGTCAAATCTGGAGCTTGCAATAAAGAGGTTTAGACCAACCGGCGGTGTGTTGTATCCGATCCCGAGGTTGGCAAGGAAAATAACGCCTAAGTGAAGAGGATCAATTCCGAATTTGGAGGCAAGTGGAACGATCAGAGGTACTATCACCAGGATGGCGCTGAATATGTCCATCATACAGCCGACCAGGATCAGGAATAGATTCAGAATAATCAGGAATCCGATCCTGGTTTCAATCATCCCTTCCATGAGTTCCAGGATCCTTGTTGGGATAAATGCGTCCACAAGGTAGTTTGTAAATCCCAGCGCGGCCCCGAGGATAATCATAATCCCACCAACCATCTTCATGCTCTCCTTCATGATCACCGGCAGGTCCCCTATAAGTTTTAGCTCGTGAAAGACAGCAATCTTGATAAACAGGACATATGCGACGGTTAGTGCGGCCGCTTCCGTGGCAGTGCTGAAACCCGAGTATATGCCTGCAATAATGAAGAGAGGAATCGGCAGTTCCCAGGCAGCCTCCCTGAGGGCCGAAAAAAATTCCCGTCCCGAAAAAGAAGGTCTTGCAAGTCTCCATTTTCTGCCCATATACACTGAAAACAGGCACGGAATCCCGACCATCAGGACTCCGGGCAAAAGACCGGCCATAAAGAGCCCCTCAATGCTTGTACCTGAAACAAACCCATACAGAATGATGGGCAGGCTTGGTGGAAAGTGGAGACCCAGGCTGCCTGAAGTTGTTATCAGCCCGAGAGAGAAGTTTTCCCCGTATTTCTCTGAGATAAGAGCCGGGAAAAGCAGCCCTCCGAGGGCGATAATGGTAATGCCGGTTGCGCCGGTAATGGCCGTAAAAAAAGCACAAGACACCAGGGCCACAACTCCTAACCCTCCTGGCATCCACCCGAAAAGGCTTCTGGAAAACCTGACAAGGCGGGCTGATGTGCCACCATGGGCGAGCAAGTATCCGGCAAAGGTGAAGAG
>JAYEIR010000231.1:0-10131 GCA_034660135.1 Thermodesulfobacteriota bacterium | reverse complement strand
TGCCCTACGTCTACATTCCTCAAGACAAATTCTACCATATTGTCGCCACACAGGATGAGAAGCTCTTTGAGTTGAAGAAGTATAAATTCAGGGCACGTTGATCTGGTTATTTTAGGATGATCTCCAAAAGAGTTGTAGGATGATAAGGATTCAAGGGGTCAAGGGTTCGAGTTAACTGCTTAAGAATTATAAAGAGTTAAAAGTTTGGCAAAGGTCATATCAGCTCTGTTTAGAAAGTTGCAAGGCACTTATTAAATTGTTAGAAAGAAAGCACTCGACCCCTCGACCCCTTAAATCATTGAATCCTCTAATCCTTTACATTAACTAATCGTGAGAAGAGACTGATTTTATAATGGGAAACTTCGCCTTCTTGGCGTTGTTTCTTTACTAAAAAGGGGATGAAATATAAATGTATAACAGGGACTTAGGATTGGAAGAAATCATAAAAGGAATTAAGCCGACTGACAAAGAATGGATTGAAAAGGCCCGGGAGCGAACTACTCAACTGGTTATGCCGACAAGGGCATTAGGAAGACTCCATGATATTCCTGAACGTCTGTGCGCCATAAAAAAGACACTGAAGCCCTCAATCAGCCAAAAGGCTATATTGTTGATGGCAGGAGACCACGGTGTGGTGGAAGAAGGCGTAAGCGCTTATCCTCAAGAAGTTACCGGCGAAATGGTCAGGGCCTTTTTAAAGGGAAGGGCCTCGATTAACGCCATTTCCAGGGCCATCGGAGTAAATGTGCAGGTTGTGGATATGGGTGTCATCCCGGACTTGAGATCCGATTCCCCTGATTTGGGGGAGGGACTCCTTGTCCGCAAGGTGGGCAGGGGAACAGCCAACCTCTCGAAAGGACCGGCCATGACGATTTCAGAGGCCAAAAAAGCAATTTTGACAGGATTTGAGATCGCAACTGAGCTTTTCCGTAAAGGCGCTGAGATTCTTGGCACCGGCGATATGGGAATAGGCAATACCACGCCATCGGCGGCAATCGGTGCTGTGTTCATCGGAGCCGGTATGGATGAAATGGTCGGCAGGGGAACAGGTGTGGATGATCAGGGGCTTTTGAGGAAACGCAATGCTATTCGCCGCGGGATTGAGGTGAATCGGCCGGACCGGGACGACGGCCTGGATGTGCTTTCCAAGATTGGAGGCTTTGAGATCGGCGGTATTGCCGGATGCATCCTTGCAGGTGCTTACAACAATCGTCCGGTGGTCATTGACGGCCTGATTTCAACTGCCGGAGCGCTGGTTGCCCAGTCACTCTGCCCCGCGGTGACAGATTTTCTCTTTGCAGGGCATAGGTCAGCAGAGACAGGACACGGCCCCATGCTGAGACATCTTGGGCTTGAACCCATCTTAGACCTCGGCATGCGTCTTGGCGAAGGCACGGGCGCGGCGCTGGCCATGGGAATCATGGAAGGGGCGGTCCGGGTGTTCAATGAGGTGTCCACTTTTGATGAGGCCGGTGTTTCCGACAAACAGGCATGAAAGTGCTGAGCAACTTTTTTCTTGACCCTGGCTTTGCGTTTTTGTAAGAAGTCTATAAAGAGTTAAACGTTATTCAGGTGCTCATATTGAGCCTAACAGGGAACTCCCGTGAGAATCGGGGACGAGCCCGTCGCTGTGAATGGGGACGAACGCCGCAGGGCTGTTGTTGGTGATCTTGATGCTTTTTTGCAGTCAATGACAACAGCCTGAAAAGCCACTGGGACTGCTGATAGAGTTTCTCCGTCAGGGCCCGGGAAGGCGTGGCAAGTAGGTTGATCCATAAGTCAGAAGACCTGCCTGGATGCCTGGCATAGCCTTCGTGGAATGAGGCCTGCCGAAAATTTCGAGGATAAAAAGGGAAATCCCCGGATCGATTTTTAATTCGTTCCGGGGATTTTTTTTGTTTTTGACTCTCTCGCAGGTGCTCTACTACGCATGGTCGTATAATATTTTACGTAAAACTTGATGGTTCTGTAAAAAGTCAAAATATATGTTTCTGAGGCCTATAACTAATTGATATTACAATGTTGAAATTCTACTTTTTGTATTTTTTGCGCCTTGGTTTATCAAACTTCAAGATGCAAAAGACAAAACTTCCGTTACTGTTTGTTCTCTTGTGGGGCGTGTTAGCGCTGAGCCCTTCAAATGCATTTGCAGAGCCGGACAGGGGTGTTGTCAGCCTGGGCACCATAGTCATTACGGCAGATCGAGTAAATGAAGAATTTCAAACAGGTGATGTTGATCCGGAAGGGACCACAGGGTTTGTGTCCATAATTAAGAGGGATGATTTTGAGGGAAAGATAGATGACCTTTCGGATGTGCTGCAGCAGGAAGCCGGGATTCAAGTAAGACAGTCCGGTGGCCTCGGCAGCTTTTCCACTATCTCCATGCGGGGGTCTTCAAGCGAACAGGTCTTGATTTACATGGACGGTGTGCTACTCAATAACGCATCAGGCGGCGGCGTTGACCTGAGTGACATATCTTTGTCGGATGTGGAGGCGATTGAGATATATCAAGGGGTTTCACCCATCAATTTTGGAAAGGGCTCCATTGGAGGGGTGATAAACATCAAGACATTGAGGGCAAAGGAGGGATTTCATGCCAGTGCTGACGCAGGGTATGGTTCATTTAATACCCGCAAGGTGAACGGATATATCAACCAGAAGGTGGGCAGGTGGGATTACCTGATATCTGCGGAGTATCTCGGGAGTGATAATGATTTTGAGATGCTAAACAATAACGGCACACCCAAGAACCCAGCGGACGACAGGTGGGAAAAACGGAATAATGCCCAGTTTAATCAGGGGAATGTCCTCGCAAAGCTTGGATATGATTTCACTGATGATACCAGGCTTGCCATTGTGAATCAGTGGTTCTCAAAGGACCAGGGCCTGCCGAGCTGGAACAACAACCCCCGGACCAAGACATATCTGGACACAAAAAGGGATATCGCTACTCTCAGTCTTATTTCAAACGATATTGGGCCATTGCACTTCAACACAAGGACCAGCATAGACTATTCACACAAGGATGAAGAATATGATGACAGTCATGGCCACATTGGTCTCGGACAACAGAAGACAAGATATATCACAGAACGGTATGGCGGCAAATTCTTTTTGGAGTGTCCCTTTGACTGGAATATCGCAGGGTTTTTGCTGGACATGCACCATGAAGACTATGATCCGAAAGATCTCTTAACACAGCAGAAGACCAATAAAAGTACACGGGACATCCTGACAATAGGTCTTCAGGACAGCCTCTTTTTGTTCCAGGATACCCTTACTATTACCCCGGCCCTGCGTTACACCAATATCAAGGACGACTTGAAGAGCGGGACAAACGCCTGGGGTGCTGCCGCCACTGAAAGTTCCCGGCATGATGACTATTTCGACCCACAGATAGGCGTCAAGTATAATCCGGTGGATTGGCTGATTCTCAAGACCAATCTGGCAAAATATGTTAGAGAGCCGTCTTTTTTTGAACTGTTCGGTGACCGCGGTTTTTTTATCGGCAATCCGGATCTCAAGGCCGAAAAGGGGGTAAACTTTGACGCCGGGTTTAATGTCAAATGGTCAAAACCCTTCAGGTGGCTTAAACGAATCGCTGTGAACGGGGCATATTTCCACACTAAAGCAAAGGACCTGATAACCTTTGTTTATGATTCAAGAGGAATAGGCAGGGCTGAGAATATTTCAGAGGCAAGGATAAATGGGCTTGAAGGTGGCTTCCAGGTAGATTTTCTCGACTATTTCCGGTTTACAGGCAGCCTTACATGGCAGGATCCGGAGAACCAGGGACAGACCAAGGCATTTTATGGCAAACGGCTCCCTGGCCGGTTTAAGACCTCCGTGGCAGGGAACTTAGAGGCAAGGTATGCCGGGGCAAAGGTTTTTGTGGAATATTTGAGAGAGACCGGCATCTTTTACGATTCAGCTAATCTTCTCCCTGCAGAAGACAAGAACGAATTTAACGCAGGCGTTTCCTGGCTTTACAAATCATTTCTGTTTAATCTTGAAGGGAAAAATCTGACAGATCAGCATTATGAAGAATTTAACGGGTATCCTATGCCGGGCAGGGCCTTCTATTTTACAATAGGATACCGCTATTAGCCTGAATTTCCATTTATTGGTCAGGTCATCAAAGACGGAAGGGAGAACATCTCACAACTACTTGTGAGGTACCATGAGCATGCGCTATACCCAGGCAGGGATCGTGGGTATTTTTGGACAACCTTAAAAGTTAAGGAGGGTTTGCAATGAAAGAGAAGTGTGATTTTTTCAACAAGCGTCGGATATTGTCGTATCTGACTCCGGTCTTTTTATCCATTACGGTATTGCTCTGGGGCGTGGCGCCGGTGCATTGTGCAGTAACCCAGACAGCGGTGGTGGCAACTGTGGCCCCTGATTGGTCAAGCGGGGCACACTCGGTTATTTCCGTAGATCCCGTGGGCGGCCCCAGGACTTTTGAAAACGATCTGGATCCCACTATTTCAGATATCACGGTATCATCTTATAGCAACTTCTTTTTTATATTGGAACGGACCGGTAGAAATAATGTGACCAAGTTCGACATAAACGCCCCTGAAGATGTGATATGGCAGTGGTCGACCGAAGGAGAAGAAATAAACTCCAATCCTCACGAACTGGTCTTTGTGAACGCAGAAAAGGCGTATTTACTGCGTTACGGCAGTAACCTCGCCTGGATCGTAAATCCTTCGGCAACAGTGGAGGCTGATTTCAAGATCGGAGAACTGGATCTGAGCGCCTATGGTTTTGAAGGGAACGCTCCCGGTATGCACAGCGGTGTCATAGCGGACGGAAAGCTCTTTATAACCCTTCAGAGATTTGACGCCACATGGACGCCTCAAACAGCCTATGTGGCGGTGTTTGACGTTTCAACCAATACTGAGATCGACACGGGCAAGGGTTTGGGAGACATGCTTGGCATCCCCCTTCCGATCAAAGACCCGGGGGCCATCCAGTATATAACGGAAAATACAACTATTTATGCCCAGGGCTCCGGCCATTTCTTCGGCACGCTTGAATATTCGAGCGGTATAGCAGCGATTAATCCTTCCACCTATGATGTCTCAATGGTCCTTGATGATGGAGATGAGGAAGATCACCCTTACGGCTTTATTGTCGGGATGGCCATCCTTTCTCCCACAAAGGGTTATTTTGTGGGCTATGCGGACTGGGGGGACAACACCCTTTACACCTTCGACCCTTCAGACCCAAGTCCAATAGGCGCGGCAATCCAAGGCTTTGAAAATATTATGATAGCAGGGATGGAATCCGGGGTCTATTTTGACCGGAATAATTTCCTGTGGGTCTGCAATCAGACAGACGCGACAGTTGATATCCTTAACACGATCGATGATACGATTGATGAGAGTGTAGACACTGATCTCAATCCGTCCAAGGTAGTTTTTTGCGAAGAAGGATCGCCTGATCCCAGCCCGAGCGACGATGGCGGAGGAGGATGTTTCATTGGCGCTGCCGAAGGTCCGGGGTTCCCCGCTATCCCGGGATTTATCCTCTTGTTCCTGACCCTGGCCCTATGTCTTGGCGTCTGGGCCTGGCGTGTAGTGAGGAGATAGTGATAATGCATTAATTGATTGAGGAGTGAGATTATCAGGTTTCCTCCATGCCATATGTAGGAAACCTGATGGCTATCCTTACAACCGGACAACCGGGCTCTTTTTTCCGATCCGGCAACGTGGCAAGCAAGTTCAGCGTTACCCCGGGGGGGACCGGAAAGGAGCCTTTTCATCGATTTGCGGCATCTTTCTTAGACCATAGATGGTATTATCCGTTACACAGGGTGAAGGGGTTTAGCATCTCTTCACCCTGTTTAGTCAGACGGCATTTACTTCAAAATTAAGTGAGGTACGTGAGGGATTTGGAGACATTATGAAGATGGAGTTGAGGTATAAACATGGTGGTGCACCGCAGCTTGACATGGTCAGATTAGGTGTCCCCCTTAGGCCGGTGTTGGACTTCAGCGTCAATCTTAATCCCTTGGGGCCGCCGGCTATTATCAAAGAAAAATGGGGGGAACTGTTTGAGGAGATCGAGCACTATCCCAGCGTTGAAGGGGATGGCATCGCTCACTATTACCAGACCATATACGATATAACCCCTAATAATTTTTTGGCCGGGAATGGATCAACCGAGTTGATCTATCTAATACCGAGGGTGCTCAGGTTCAAGCGTGTTGCTGTTCTTACACCTTCATTCCATGATTATGAACGGGCGTCGCTTCTCGCAGGGGCAAAGGTGGTAAGATGCCCTCTTTCTCCCTATGACGACTTTGGTTTTCCAGCAGAGGACCAATTGATGAATGTCCTCAAAAAGGTGGATGCCCTCTGGGTCGCCCGTCCCAATAATCCCACAGGAAACTTGTTTTCCATGGAACTCATCCTGAAATACACCCGGATGTTCCCTGAAAAATGGTTCATAATCGATGAAGCGTTTATTCAATTCTTAGATGATTGGAAAAGCAACAGTTTTCTCGCTGCACAGCCGATGCCCAATGTTCTTGTACTCAACTCGCTTACAAAATTTTATGCCATTGCCGGTCTCAGATTGGGGGGGCTTGTGGGGAGTGAGCATGTTATCTCACGCCTGAAAAAAGCAAAGGAACCGTGGGCGATAAATGGAATAGCGGATCGGGTCGCATCCCTCCTCATTCAGTGCGCTGATTATGATGATGAGACCCGTTTAGTTGTCAGGGAAGAGAGGGGAAGGGTTTTTACGGGCATAAAGGACCTGGACGGGGTTATTCCGTTTTCCATTTCAGCCAACTACATCCTGTGCCAATGGGTCAAAACCGGTGACTTAGATGACCTGTTAGGTTATCTCCTTGTTAATGGTGCGTATATACGGGACTGCAGGAACTTCCCAGGACTTGAAAATAATTTCTTTCGTATAGGCATCAAAAACCCTAAAGATAATGATCTGTTGCTCTCGCTTATTTCATCGTTTGAAAATAATTCCTATCCGAGCGAATCCCACAATAATCCCTAATGGACGAGACACCGATGTCCAATCATCAATCAACAATCATCAATCAAATGGGTGGTCATGCTTGAATTAGCCCTAATCCTTTTCCTCGCTTTTATCTTTGACCTCCTTCTTGGCGATCCCCGCTACAGATTCCATCCCATCAGGCTCATAGGCCGGTGCATTGCCCTTTTCACACGCATATTGAGGCGTGTTGGTCTGGATGGAAGGTGGGGGGGGATAGTGCTGGTTGTAATAGTAGAGTTCGTTTTTCTCATCGCCTTTTTGGCGCCAAGCCTTGTTCTTCACCGTATCCATATACTCCTCGGTCTCGGGTTTGACCTTTTTATCTGCTATTCCTGTCTTGCCCTGAAAGACCTTTTTTACCACATGGATAGGGTGAACCATGCATTGGGAGGGGGTAATTTGGCTGAAGCGAGAAAAGGGATCGCAATGGTGGTGGGGCGTGATGTTCGATTCCTGGATGAAAAGGGGATCAGCAGGGCCGCGATAGAGACCATGGCTGAAAATTTTGTAGATGGATTTCTTTCTCCCCTTTTCTGGTATCTCAACGGCGGGATACTGGGATACATTCTCGGATTATCTCCGGTCATGACCGCAGCAGGTTTTATGGTAACCTTTAAAGTGGCAAGCACATTAGACTCTATGGTAGGATATAAAGATTCCGAGTTCCTTGAGTTTGGCTGGGCAGGGGCAAAACTTGACGATATCATGAATTTCATCCCCGCCCGTTTATCCCTGATTGTCCTCTTTGCCGGGGCATGGATCTGCGGGTTAAAGGCGTCAGAGGGAATAAGGGTGGCCCTGAGAGACCGGCTGAAACACGATTCACCGAATGCTGCGCACGCTGAAAGCTTCGTGGCGGGGTCCTTAGAGGTGCGTCTCGGCGGGCCCACTGTATATCCGGATGGTCAAAAGGATAAACCATGGCTTGGCGAAGGAAATCCGGACCCGCTGCCACAGCATATCCAAAGGACAGCCTCTCTCCTCACACGTTCCGCCTGGGTTGCGGTGGGTTGCTCCATATGTGCGCTGGTTTTGCTTGCGTAATAGAATATGCCGATTCAACTTTTACTCACGGCTTGTCCGGTTTAGGGCAGGAGACAGTAAATGGCCAAAGCCATCATGTTTTTGGGAACTGGCAGCGATGTGGGAAAATCGATCGTATCGGCTGCATTTTGCCGCATATTTAAGCGAAGGGGTTACAAAGTCGCCCCTTTTAAGGCCCAGAACATGTCCAATAATTCTTTTGTTACAGTAGAAGGGGGAGAGATCGGACGGGCACAAGTAGTTCAGGCCGAAGCTGCCGGACTCCTTCCGTCAGTGCACATGAATCCTATCCTGCTCAAACCGTCATCTGATCAGGGTGCACAGGTTATCCTCCAGGGAAAGGTCCTGGGTCAGATGGATGCCATAAATTATCATGATCTAAAACCGAAGCTTAAAGAAGTTGTTATGGACTCCTACAACAGGCTGGCCAAAGATTATGATCTTATTGTAATGGAGGGGGCAGGAAGCTGCTGTGAGATGAATCTGAAGCAAAATGACCTGGTAAATTTTCCCATGGCCCGTGAGGCAGGGGCTTCCTGCATTTTGATAGGGGATATTGACAGGGGAGGGGTCTTTGCACAGATCATCGGAAGTTTTCATCTTATGAGCCGCAAAGAGAGGGATATGTCCATTGGGTTTCTGATTAATAAATTCCGTGGAGATCCGAACCTCTTTATATCGGGCATAGACTATATGGAGAAAAAAACAGGCAAAGCGAATTTTGGCCTGGTCCCGTTTTATACGGATATCCTCATCGATTCCGAGGACTCTGTGACTGTCCAGGAGAACAAACGCGTACTGAAACCTGTCGGTCATAAGACGATTAATATTGCGGTCTTAAAACTGCCTGTTATCTCTAACTTTACTGATATGGAAGGGCTTGAAAGAGAGAAGGATGTGGTGCTAAACTATCTTTTCAGGCCCCAGGAACTATCAAATAAATATGATTGGCTCATTCTTCCCGGGACCAAAAATGTTATGGAAGATGCCATTTGGTTAGGCCGGTCCGGATGGAAAAGGGAAATTGGGGAATTTGTAAAAGGGGAGGGGAGAGTCTTAGGGATTTGTGGAGGATACCAGCTTTTGGGCGAGATTATCAAAGATCCCTTTGGGGTGGAATCGGACAAAAAGGAGGTCCGGGGCCTTGGTCTTCTTCCTGTGGAAACTGTTCTTGAGATGGAAAAAGTGGTTCGAAAAGTAACCGGAACCTGTCTGATAAATAAGAAAAGAGTAAGCGGCTATGAAATTCATATGGGCAGGAGCCGTGCTTTAAAGAGGGGTGGCAATCCCTTCTTGAGCATCCACGAACCTGGGAAACGCCTGGCCTGGAAAGACGGGTGGTCTTTGAAAGAGGGGAAGATCTCCGGCACATATGTCCACGGTATCCTGGATTCCCCTGGCTTCAGAAGCGATTTCCTCAACCGTATCAGACAGGCTAAAGGGCTGAAAGAAAGGCCCCGGAAGCAGGGCAGACTGGCCAGATTTCATCAGTACGATAAACTTGCCGACCACTTTGAAAAGCACTGTAAAGTGGAAGAGATCCTCACGCTTATATGAAAATCCCTATCTCCATCTCCAGCGGGTTTCAAATATTGTCGGCTGGTATGAATTTAGCTCTTTGAAAAAATTTGACAGGATTAACAGGATATTCAGGATTAAAACATCAAAACTTATGGTTGTAAACCCTATGCGCACAACCGGTGATTTTCTCAGTCAATTCTCTGTATTTTATCTGCTCACCTTTCTCAGGTTATGATTTCTTATGATTTACCGGATAGATAGATGGGGACTTATCCTTATCTGTTCACTTAAAACAAAATCTTGTTTATCCTGTTATCCTGTCAGAATTTTTTTCAAAGGGCTAAAGTGTTACGTCGGCTGTTTATGGCCCGGTCTTACGCCATGGTCTTTCCGGGCCAAAATGTTCATCACACCAGCGGGCACCGTAATTCAATGTTTTCTCCAAAAGAAGCCTGTGTTTTTCCAGTTGTTTCCCTCTATCAGACAGGGGTATCCGGATAGGTTCACCATAGTAGATAACTATGCGGGCAAAAGGCT
>JAYEIR010000230.1:0-1993 GCA_034660135.1 Thermodesulfobacteriota bacterium | reverse complement strand
AAAGAACCTGAGATTTTGCCGGCCGCTCAAGCGCCAGTAGAAGCTACGCTCCTCTGAAGGGACGAAACCGATCCTTTTCTTTGCCTGGATTGGATCTCTGATTATGTCGTGCCCGCACACAAGGGCCCTGCCTTCTGTAGGGATGATCAGAGAGGCCAGGATCTTGAGCAGGGTGGTCTTGCCTGCGCCATTGGGGCCGACGAGCGCAAGGATCTCCCCGGCTTTTGCACTCAAATGGATGTCTTGAAGCACAGGCCTATTGCCAAAGGCCTTGTTGAGATCGACGCATTCGATTGCGGGATTGTTCGTGTTCATCAGAGTTTGTTAAGTGGTGTCTGAACGAAAAAGCCGTTCAGACACGGTTTTAAGTTTTAGGTTTTAAGTTGAAAACCAAGCCGCATAAACGGCAGCGTTTTTTTCGAAGGATATAATCTGTAAGTCACTAAACTGAAAGCCTGTTCAAACACAATTGTAAGGACATTTGCAGACGCTGCCAAGAGAGCGGAAATCACCGAGAGTTATAATTCAATGAAACTCAATCGTCAATCGTCAATCCCGCCCGCCTCGCCTGGGCGGGCAGGCATTGCCCTTTCTCCGGAGGAATATCTGTTAGTTCTGGCGGCCAGGGTGGAGATAGATTCAGACGATGATGCCAAAATGGAGGACATTCTCAGGGGAGGGGTTGAATGGCCGGTGGTCGAAGCATCGGCCCGTCGTTTGGGAGTTGAGCCCTTGCTCTACAAACACCTCTCTCAAGAGAAATATGTCGGTTATGTCCATGACGAGATGCTTCATCGCCTGAAAGAGAGTTACCACAAGCAATCCATGAGGAGTCTGCGTATATACGGCCAGTTAAGCCGGATATTGGATGGTATGAATCAGGCGGATATCCCGATTATCCTGCTTAAGGGGGCCTACCTGGCAAAATGGATTTACGGGGATATCGCGCTCCGGCCCATGGGCGATATTGACATCTTGTGCAGGGATGGGGACAGGGGGGCGGTACAGGAAATATTGAGGGGCTTAGGCTATGAAGAGATGAAAAACATTGCGCAGAGCCGGTTTCATGAAGAAATCTCGTCAAAAATAGGGAGCCATCTCCCCCCTTTCACAAGGAAAAATGCCGTCAGGGTGGAGATCCATACTGACATCTTCACAAAGGCGCCCCATAAGACCACGGAGATGGAAAGGGTGTGGGAGGCAATTATCCCGTTGAATTTAGACGGCCTGGAAACCCATACCCTTTCACTCGAGCACCAGCTCCTCTATCTTTCTATCCATCTACAAAAACACCTCATGTCGGGGGTTGCTACCCTCTACTGGTTCTGTGATATTCATGAGTTTATCAGGCATTACCGGGATAAGATCAACTGGAATCAGTTCCAGGCCATTGCAGAATCCTTGGGAGTTGCATCACAGATAGCTCCCCTTCATGATCTGCTTTACAGGCACTGGGGGATGGATATCCCGGAAAATGCTGTTCTCTCCCCTAGTGCCGATTTTGACAGGCTGAGCCTTGAATCGGCAATAGGTGGCAATAAAAGTCTGGGAAAACAAAACTTTCTGCCGTCCCGCATCCGGTTGCTCAGAGATATCAGGAACGAGGACGGCCTGGGCAAAGGACTATACTATGTATTGAGACATCTTTTTCCTGCCCGATCTCACATCATCAACCGATATAACCCCAAGAATCAGAGGGAGATATATGGCTATTATATCTCCCACTGCTACTGGAGGTTCAGGCATGCCTTTACAAGTCTTTTTCTGATTGTCAGGGGAGTCCTTCAAAAGCGGAAGAGAAGTCATGAGAGGGAGAGGTTTGGTGACCGGCTATAGGCACCGGTCGAGGAATTCGCGAACTTTTACTCTCCTTTTAGTGCCCTCAACCTTTCCTTGTGCCACTCCTTTGTTGGCTGGAGCAACTTTCTCTGTTCCTCCGGGTTCAGGAGGCGCATGGTTTCAACCGCGGGTGGGGACGTAATTAAGAGTGTCA
>JAYEIR010000229.1:0-10277 GCA_034660135.1 Thermodesulfobacteriota bacterium | reverse complement strand
CGCGGGCTTTGATCTCATTCCTTGCTGCCAAAAAGATGGGATATAAATTTAACGATATTGCTGAGACATTGGGTATCCATCCTGTCACGGCAGGACGGTGCGCTGAAAAGGGTAAAAAATTGATTGATAACGATGACAGGATTTGGGATATCCTGGCGAAACGCAGTTAGATAGCAACGTCCCCCATTATTACGGGAGAGGTGAAACTTGGAAAGTCTTAATGTGCCGAAACGAGCAAAGAAAGGAAGTGTTCAAAACCTTACCAATCAAACAGGCGTAATATAGGTTTTCCAAAATCCATGATTGGAGGTGCTATAAACATCATGAGTACCGCAGATACAAATAATTCTAAAAAAGGGTCGGATTTTTTCTAGGCTTGGGGATTCTTCTTTTTCCTTTTCTTTTTTCTTGGTTTACTTTGCGTAAGGGTCACTCACTACGTTCAAGAGTCTTGTCCTTTTCTTGGCTAACAATAATGGTCGTTATGTATGGCCTGGGATTGTCAGTGGGAGAGGATTCAAAAAATACTAAGGTTGCTCAAACACATAAAACTCAGGAACTAGCAAAAGCAGATCTGAAATCTAAGAAAAAGGCTGAGAGTACCGATAAACTCTCTCCAGAGAATACAGTTGAGTCCAGTCTCCCTCCGTTCGACACCATGAACAAACAGCGAGGAAGTTGGTCGGAAGTAACACCGCCAGTGGTGGTACCTGATTCTTTAAGAAAACTCAACAAACTCTTTAAGAACAGCAACATTGTCATATTATCTTCGAGTGCACACGCTAAACTGTTGCCTTTCGAAATCATCAAATTCATCAAAGAAGACTACGAACCCTGGGATCACGCGAATAGTCATATAAGTGCCCTTTTAAAGGAGAGTCGGGAGAAAGATATCTCCCAAGAAAATGAACCCCAAGAACTAAAATCATTTAGGAATTGGGCTGGTGGGTATCATATCGTCGTCATGTTTGGTCTGAAATACGAATTTAAAGCTTTCAAGGGCTATTATAATCCAATATTTCCTGGTGAATACTACCTGGCGCAGGTATATGAATATCAAAAAGATGGTGAGCGGCGGTATCTTTTAATGGGAGAAAAAGGAATCAAGGATAAGAAATTCGAATCTGAGCAAGATGTACTTGGCGATTCGTTGCTCAACGATCCAATTTACGAGGGAAAAACTGTAGATGAGCTCGTACGGGAAGCAATTAAAATCAGCTATAAAAACGCTGAACCATGGCTAAGAATACGAGATGAATTAAAGGGTTTCATGCTAGCGAAATGCCAATTAAGGGAGATTTCAGGGCCATCAATAAAACCTTCCAGTATGTTTATCCACCCAGATCTTAGAACGATTGCACTCGTATACAAGTATATAGGCGGTGAAACTTTGAGCCCCCGCTCCAAGCTCAAATTTGAATTCAAGAATTGGAAAACCAAAGGGCGATATACTGGATACCACCCGACTCTTGATAAAGTTGGTCCGCAGGTGGCGTTCGTTACAATAAATGATAAGGCTTTTGTGGAGACTATTTTAAACGGAGGGACGGTCACCGCAAAAATTGGTCTTGTCAATTAAGCTTTTTTTCCTATATATTAATTTTTCAGTAGCCATGAGTATTACAATTTCATAAAGAAAAGAAAAACGGCAAATTATGCTTGTTGACTATTTTTAAAGGGGAGGGTCGCATGGAGTTCAATAGCGTGAGCGGCAAAATTCAAGGATGTCTGGACGAATTTGTTGATGAGTTGGGCTACGGACGGCAACTTAAAGTATCGGGACTTTATCCCTTGTATGATGAGTTTGAGCAAGGAACTTCAGATCTAGAACAATACCCTGGAGCTGATTCTCCTGGTGTTTACATATTTTGCTCGCCTCAGGATTTCCTCTATATTGGCAAGTCGTCACGATACATGGGAAATAGGATCTGGGCTCATATAGGTCGTGCAAAACGTGAAAATGAAAAAGAAGAATACCCTAATGCAGAGGAATGGATCAAAGAATCGAAGCCAAATGTTGGGGTTTTCACGGTATCTTTTGCGGATGACCACTGGTGGCTTTCTTCAGCCCTTGAAGGCTATCTTACCGAACAACTGAAACCTGAGTATGGGGCAAAAGGACGTCGTTCTTGAAAACATCCATTAATATAAAGATGAGAAAGAAGCAGTTTCGTTAAACAGAAGGATGCATTCTCACTTTTCAAAGGATATTCTAAATTTCGTTAGAATTAAGAGGTTTTGAGATGTCTTGGTTTAGGCTCCATATTACCACCATAGGTTTAGCCTTTTTAATTATTTTTCTAACCCCCACATTTTCAACAGCCGAAATTATTAAAGGAAAGTTTTCGCGGTACAATAAATCAAGAAAGGAGCTTACCTTATCTGTCGTGGGAAAAGGGTGGCACGTTGAGGACAAATACGGGTTTGTGTGTAGCTATAAAATAGATGAAGTGAAAAAAGAGCCTTGGTTTAAATTCAACATAGTGATTGAGGCTGAAGTTGAAAATGTTAAAGTGATTCATAAAGTCGGTTGTAAGAGAAAGTGTCGGTTTGTATCTTGGGCCGGTAAGACAGCCAAAGAGGTCGAGCCCGAAAAAAGAGTGCAAGAAGAGCCGCAAAGAAAAGTTGTTACACCCTCTTCAAATACCGTACCTAAAGAGCCTGAAGTGGGTGACATCCTGAGAGTATCCGGTTTATTTGAGAAATTAAACTATGAAACAATAAAGCTTCGAGCGCATGATGAAAAAGACAGACTTCATAACTATTACATATTTGAATTCAGAGTCACCGACAAAAATGTCCTTTCTTTTCTGAAGGAACTTGAAGAAAAAGACACTGAGATGCCTAAGGTCGGTGCAAAAATAAGAGTTGAAGAAACAATAGGTTCAGTGATCCGAGGAAAATTCATTGAATGGACAGATCCTAATTTCATAAGTTCTGTCCGACAGTATGCGTCAAAATCTAGAAAATCAATTGAAGCATTAGAAGACTCTCGTATAAAAAAATACAAAGAGGAGAATCTTAAGACTATAGTAGGGCAGGTTGAGAATTATTATGAAAGAAAAAATTATTTTGGACTATTTTACGGACAATACGGAGCCGAGCTTCTGTATATTATCGATGTCCCAAAATTATACGCACCCAAGATCCGGGAAGCAGGGAAGAAAGAATCACCAGTTAAATTGAAGGTTAAATTCTTGCCAAAAGAAAAATATGGCACACCCAAAGCAATATTAGTCCAATGGATTGATGCCAATTGGAGTACCGAATTAGAACAATCAACCGATAGCGGTGTGCCACCTAAAGCTTCTGTGCTACGCCAACTTGCTAATAATGCCAGCATAAAAATTCCACCGAAATTTTTATTAAATGGTATTGTGTCTAAGACTGACGTTTATGATGCAATGAAAATAAGAACGGAAAATAGCGGGAGTTACCTTATTCATGGTGCACCAAATGACGGCCAAAAACCTGGCGATAATGTCAGTTTGTACATAAAATGGGAGAGATCTGGATACAAGTTTATTTTTTGGAACGATCGGACAAAGCAAATGCTTGCTACCAGCCGAATAAAAGAAAAGAGGCAGCGGGAGGAATACATTGCAGATCTCAAAAAAGGAAAAATCCCCATCACCACAATTAACGACGCAGTTATTTATACCAATGCATTACAAGATACCAGGTATACAGCCTCTCCACCGTTAAATGGACCTTCAGACAAAAAGCAATATTATATTTGGCAAGGTCTACTTACGAATAAATTCAGGGAAATCTATATTTCTTGGGACCCGGAATTTGAGAGAGGTTTCGCTTTTACCAAAGCAAGGAAAATGCTGGGACAAGAATTATGTCAAGGTGCCCCCGTCGTGGTGGTTGGGCGATACGTGAGAAATTATCAGATCACATTAGTTATTGGGACGAAAAAGCTAATCCCACTTCTTGAGGATTGTTATGTGTTTGGTCTGCGGTAACTAAAAATAGGATAATTGATGAGTTCGACTCCTAAAACGCATTCTGATTTCAACAGTTAGCAAGATATCTCCCGCTCAGCACAAAGGATAAATTTGTGTTTGAATCCTTCTCTTTCAAGCGATATTGGTCAATGCGAGCTTTCTATATTACTCATCTGTTGGATTTTCCAGGCAAAAGGTGAAGATTAGATGCGTTGATTTTGACAATAGGAGAGGGGACGCTCTTTTAAAATTGAATTGAAATCATGCTTATCAATTGAGTTGTTAAATCTTAAAAGAGCGTCCCGCTATCACTCACGCTATCTCTCAATGACACTATAGTTGTGTATGACAGAATAAGGGAAAATATAAAGGGTCTACGGAAACAATCGCTCAAAGATATCGTAAATTCAAGTATAAACCAGGTACTGAGCAGGACGGTGCTTACATCGGTGACAACTCTGCTTATCGTGCTTGCCCTGTTTTTCCTCGGCGGAGCGGTCATTCACGATTTTGCCTTTGCCATGCTGGTAGGGATACTAATTGGGGTCAAACCTTGAGATGTGTGGGAATTAGTTTGACACCCATGCCTTTATGCAGAAACCAGCTCATATGTCGTTTCAAAGTAAAACAGTCAACAGCAGATCCCTACACATCATTACATTTGTCCTCAGTCAAGGGCTGACCCCGTTCCCACATACTGAATTCCAAATAGAAGACGCTGTGAACTCCAAAATGCTTAGGGATTAAGAATTATCTGATTGAGGGGTAGTTTTTGCTTTTCCCTCTTTAGCCGACTGGACGAAGTTTATCACTGGCAACATCAAAGGATTAAATCCACCACGGCGGGTAATCTCAGCAACAGCCTCTCTCAAAAAGGGGAAAAGTATGGCTGGACAATTTATTTGGGCAATGGGTTCAACGTCCTTTTTCGATACTCTTTTGTTTAGTGTGAATAATCCTTCGTATTCTATTTCGAGAACAAAAGGTATCTGTTTATCATTTACAGAGGCAGAAATTAAGACAGCAATGGTCTTGCTCTTGTAGTCGTACTTATACTTATGAGAGATGGTCAAATTTATAGGAATTTTGCCCTTAGAAGCCTCGGCCTTTATTCTAAAGTTCAAAGAGTAAACCCTACTCTTGAGTAGGCTGATTTCAAGGTTACCTGGCATTTACTGTGATCCTATGGCCATGAATATCGGTATGAAAATGATATCCGTTTGCGGGTTCAGGGTCGTAATTATCTTTTTCTACTGTAATCACACGTGGCTGAAATCCAGAGTCCACAACAGGGATATTTGGTTCGATTATTTTTACTAAGAAAGGAGTAGTCTGTAACACTCGATAGAGCTTATCCACTTGTGCACTCTGAGTTACCTTCCCGTTTTCATACCTCCCCACAGTTTTCTCATTTACTGAAAGAAGCTTAGCCATTAATTTCTTATTAAGGCCCAATTCTTCCCTAATGGATTTCAGCGTATCGCAAGGCAATAAGCCGTCAATTATTCGACGAAAATCTGCAAGAGATTTTTCAATTTCTTCATTATCCGCTCTCGTCAATCCTTCGTAGTCACATACATTGCATGCGTACACTTTTTCATTTGGAAATTTCTTTGATCTGCCCTTATAAACAAATGACAGGGCTTTCCTCGCCTCCTGCAACCTTCCTTTTTCACATACGGGGCAAAGACGACCTTCTCTTAAAGTAAACACAATATACCTCGTTAGCTCTCATCTGGTTTAAAAGAAGTTAACAAAAATTGGTCTTCGAATACCTTGAATTTAATGTAAACAGAAATGCCTTTGATGTTCTTTTTATAAACATCCTGCCAAACCTTATTGTTGTAAATTTCTGTTGTGGATTTATACAAATGGCTTGGCTCAAGTTTCAATATTTCCTGATAAGCCTCATAAACCGAAAATCCCATCTCCATGGCGCCCTGCCTGACGTTTGGGCTGGGGTCAATAATCTGGTTTTTCTCGATTAGTTCCTTTACTTTAGGTAGGGGATAAGTTCGTGTTCTTTTGTCAGTCACTTAGGGACTCCCGCCCGAAAGGTGACCCCACATCACCTTTTACAAATAAAATATCGACAATGTCAATGAAAAACTTAAATATTTGTTGAGCGTGATAGAGGGACGCTCTTTTAAAATTTAACAACTCAATTGATAAGCGATTTCAGTTCAATTTTAAAAGAGCGTCCCTCTCCCACTCTAAATCGATTTAGCGATAAATGCCTTGGCGATGCTAACCCTGTCTTTCCGTCTGCGGCCTCTTCCATACCAATGATATTGCGTCATGTTCTTTTCTAAGTCCGTTAGGCTGACAACTCGCACAAACTGTTGCTCTTTTTCAGAAAGGGGATCAAGCTCTTCCTCCAACCATGGAAAAAGTGAGCTTTCTATGCTATGAAAGATACTGAAGAGAGTGCTCATTTGATTACCTCCTTTATGGTTAATAATTCTTTTTCTTAGGAGATAATAGAGCACTTTCTTCCTAAAATATCAAGTTGTTAAATAAAAATTTAGACCATATTCGCACCCAATAAATCCGTTCTTTTTATTCGTTTTGAAATTGGCTCAAATGTCTTGCATATCACTTTTGATTTTGTCTTTAGGAACGTTCAAGTGCTTTGCTAATTCATCAAATATTTCGTCATTCAGCTCTATGTCAAAAGCGACCTTATTGGAATTACATTTGCTGCAAAAAGCCACGTCAACGTAGTTTATATTCCTATGAATTTTAAAGTGGATATACTCCAAATTATACTGTTGTTTCATGTGGTATCTTACTACGTTTTGCCCTTCGTCATCCCCGAGGTCATAATCCCCATCAATCTTGAATATGCGCCTTTTGAAAAAGCCTTTGTAACCGCAAGCGTTACAACTCACAGGGGCAAGCCTATTGAACTTTTTTGTCCTCAATATTTTGTCAACTTCCTTTTTTGATAACTCTGCTATCCTAATTGTCTTACCCATTGTTGAAATCCTCATTGAAATCCATGATGCAAAGTTGGCATTCCCCAAAGCGGCTAATCGCGGCGCTGACCCGCGAGCACGGTGGATGGTAGCAGGTTTACCTGCTACCATCCGGCGAGAGCAGTCGGGTCAAGTGCCTTGTTCTGGCGCGCCCGGCGCGACGGGACAAGGTGCTTGACGAAGTCAGCGCCGCGATTCACGGCGACGCCAGTCGCCGTGAACGTTTGGGATAACCGGTTTGAAAAATCGTCAGCTTTTTCAAATCCGAGTTTATCCCATTGTTGTCAGCATTGATCAAGACCAAAAGCCACCGTTAAAATTCAATTATTTCTTTTTCCGCTTCCCTGTAGATTTCATCAATATTTTTCTGAATGGATATTGTGCTTTGGATTGCAATTGTAATCTTGCAGTAATGCTTAACATTATCAAGAGATAGGACTTTCCCTTTCCTGTCTTTGAGCCATTTGCTTAAAACCTGATACCCGCCGATCCGGTATTGCCAGATATTTTCCTGTATCCCTTCAAAATACTGATGTTTATTGATGTAAACACACGAGAGCTTTTGGAGAGGGGACGCTCTTTTAAAATTGAATTGAAATCATACTTATCAATTGAGTTATTAAATTTTAAAAGAGCGTCCCGCTATCAAAAGAGCGTCCCGCTATCAAAAGATTGAGTTATTAAATTTTAAAAGAGCGTCCCGCTATCAATAGGATTTTCAGTGGAAAGGGGAGAGGCTATTGCGCGTGAGAACGGGTACCATTTGATTGATTGATATTCTTACTTTTTTACCAGCGTCCCCTTTCAGGAAATCAGGAAAGAGATAGATGAGAATGAATGCCAAGATCATCCCGACTGGACGCCTCCGGTGTATTGCCTCACATTATGAGCCAGAATTCAGCATCTGTGCCAAAGATTTTGCCAGGCCGTCGAGGGCAGATTCGTCTGGAAGGGTTATGGTCATCTTGAGCTGGCCGTCGTCCCCTTTCTCTAAGCACTCGGCCAGCCTGCTCTTGAAGGCCTCGGCCATCTGAACGGTCTGTTCCGTCTCCCCCTTTCCGGAAAACATCTCGCCGATGAATGAGAAGGCAGCCCCCAGTAACTGTCCCCCGGCCGCAGCAATCTTTTCACGCCTCACAAGGGCTTCGGCCTCTTTTTCCACATCTTCTTTGAGGCTTTTATCAATCGCTGCATCCGGTTTTTCGCCTAAGAGGATCTCTAAACGGTTCTTCAGCTCTTCGACTCCGGTCTGAAGGTCTACGATCGTTTGCTTTGAATCCGGGTCAAGAGCCGCCAAAAACAATGCCTGTTTTGCGGAAAGCGTCGCAAGGAGGCTTTCTTCAAGGGTATCTTCTGTGACCAAGAGAAATATCTGAACAGGCCGTTTCTGCCCCATCCTGTGGGCACGCCCGATCCGTTGCTCAAGGGTGGCGGGATTCCATGGCAGGTCCACGTTGATGACGGTATTTGCGGCCTGGAGATTGAGCCCTGTTGATCCTGCATTGGTCGTGATAAAGAGCCTGCACTCCGGATCTCTCCGGAACTGGTGAATCAACCCCTGCCGCTTTTTTTGAGGAACCGAACCGTCTAATCTGACATAGCTGAGATTCCGTTTTTCCAATAACGGCTGGATCAGGTTCAACATGGTAGTCCATTCGGAAAAAAGGACAATTTTGCGGTCCTCTTCCCCCATCAACTGACCCAAGAGAACATCCAGCTCATCTAATTTGCTGGAGTAACCGGGCGGGTTCTTGTCCACCAAAAACGTGCTGTTGGCGGCCATTCTGCACATGAGCAGGGCCTTCTGGAGCCGGAGGAGGTCCATTTCGGAGATGTACTTTTTTGAGATAATTGTGCTGACAATCCTTTTATGACCGTTATGAAGGTCGAGCTGTTCATCGGTGGGAGGGATCCGCCTGACCTCTGTGGTTCGAGGAGGAAGATCTTTTATCACTTTATTCCTTGTGCGGCGGAGGAGGACAGGTTTTAGGTTTTCCCTGAGGTCATCAAGATTTTTGTATCCTAAGAGTCTTCCCTTTTCATTGGTAACCCTGTATCTGTTGAAAAAGCGGAAGGCCGGCCCAAGGCGGCGGTCATCAATAAATTCGATGATTGAAAAGAGGTCATCCAACCGGTTCTCGAGAGGCGTTCCCGTAAGGACCAGGGCGAAGGTGGACTTGAGTGCCTTAACCATTCTGCTGGTTTTGGCGGCCCAGTTCTTGATTCTCTGTCCTTCATCCAGGATAATAAGATCCCATTTTACCCTTTCGATGGACAATATATCTCTGAGAACCTGTTCATAATTGCAGATAGTGAAAAAAGCAGGCCCGTCATACTGCTCGGCCCTCTCATGGGCCTTCCCTAATACAAGCCGGCAACTGCGGTCGCTGAACCTGTTTATCTCGAGGCGCCACTGGGATTTTAAAGAGGCAGGGCAGATGATCAGGACCTTTGAGATATCCGCATCCTGGGCCAATAATTCAGCGACCCCGATCCCCTGAATTGTCTTTCCCAATCCCATGTCGTCTGCGATGATGGACCTCCCTGTTCCCACTGCAAACGCTATTCCATCAAGCTGATAGGGAAGCAGTTCGGTCTTTAGGAGTGTTTTTCTGAGGGGATGTTTTTCGGGATCCCTGCGTATCTCTTTCATTTTGTCTGCTACTCGATCCCTGTAAAGGAGCATGTTGATGTATTCCTCGGCATCAGGGTAGACGGTTACTTCCTGGCCGAGTCTTTCAACCGATCGGATACGCTCCAAAAGATCCTTGACATCCTTGACAGCACTGTCCTTCAGGGGCTTGAGTATGACCAAGGCCTTTTTGTCAAGTTTTTCCGGGATCAGGAGACGTAACTCAAGCGATTCGCCGTAACGGACGTAAACAGAGATCTCTTCGATCGTAAAGGGAGTCTCCCTGATGGATTTGTTAAAACGGGTCTTCATCTTCTCCGTGACATGCAGGATGTGCTTGCAGGTGCCCAAGGTATTTTTCCTGAAATCAGGGCAGGTGCAGAACGACTCCCCCCTTTCCCATCCCCGCAGGGCCACACGATAAGTCTTGCCGGAAGACCTGTTGGTAACGGCATAATCGGTCCATAACCGGTTCGCATCAAAAGACTTCAATCGCATTTTTTCGGTTTGCGCGCGTTCTGCTCTCTCTTCGATCGCCTGCTTCACAAGCTCCTCATCGCTGAGGCCTTCAACAGGGGTCTTCTCCGGGGGCGGGGCCGCGAGGCCCAGGGCCAGTTTTTCTTCTAATATCAGGGAAAATGCCGCGCCGAGGTGCCTACAGGCGGTCTCACATGTACTGCACTCATAGTGCAGCCGTTGGCGCTTTAGAGGGTC
>JAYEIR010000228.1:0-10326 GCA_034660135.1 Thermodesulfobacteriota bacterium | reverse complement strand
CACTATTTAGGGCAGTTTTTCATTTTGTCCCATGTCATTTTATCGAAATGAAGAAATAAACAGGCCAAGGACAACTGCTTGAATGATCCAACCGATAATGCACACGCCTACAGCACGTAGAGTACTCTGATAATCAAGGGCCTGTCTGACCGCGATCACCATCGTAATCAGCATCCAAATGCCGGCGATGATAAAAACGATTCCTGCCAATCCTGGAATAATCCCTATAATTCGAATCAGTCCCGGTGAACTCGCAAATCCTATAGTCCGCAGCAACTCACCATAATCAGCCTTGGTCTCCGGTGTAGGAAGGATTTTTGTCCCAATGATGTAAGTCAGGTAAGACCAGATAAGCCATCCAACGAGCGCCATGATAGTTCCTATTAAAACCCCGCTGATTCCCGCCGTTCCAATACTCCCCAGACCTGCTGCAACACTGGAAAGGATAACAACCAGCACAGCCTGACCCAGCGCACTCTTGTCAGCCTCTACCTCTTCATACAAGTTCACATCTAACTTAGCAGCACGAATGATACGGTTCCAAAAATTGTTCATTTAAACCTCCAAATTTTTTTTGGGCAATAATAGCACTTACCTTAGAATCCATCAACTAATCTTCTTTTTCTTGGGCAATAGGATATAAGAAATAACTCAACAGCGCCGTATTGTGAGTCCTTTTACTTGACACATAAGGCTGATTTTTCTATATTTGGTTTAGATAAGCAAGTTCTTATCACCGAAATCGGAGAAATTAATGAGGGAAGTAAGGAAGGAGAAACCCTATGAAAAACTCATTGATCATTATTATCCTGGCAGCCGTCCTATTCAGCATAATGAATTTTCATTTTATTTTATCCGACAAAGGCTTGAGTGTTTTGAAAAAGACCAAATTAACCTTTGACAGCACTTTTGTGGATGCCAGAGGAGCAGAACAATATAAGCTTTTTACCAATCCTGCCCTTGTGGAGGCCGGTATAAAAAAATTGCTTAAAGAAAAAGGCATCACGATTGACTAAGAGGTAAAGGTGTCTTGACCTTTGACATAAGATCCTTAACAAGAGTAGATAACCTCCTATTCTCTGCCATCTACTTTTCAAACCGATCAGATGATTTGCTCACCGCGCCGTATGCATACAGCCAAACAGTTTACCAATTTCCGGGTTACTCAGCCCAGCATCGGAACCGTGAACCCAACAACCTGAGTTCCAAAGCAAAGTTGTCAGATTTTCAATAAAGAAAATCACGAAATTTTTGAAAGGTCTTTTTCCTGGATATGAAAGGAGCGACAATGATTAAAGTCACATGTTTAGGAGGTGCAGGGTCTGTGACCGGATCCAGTTATCTCGTGGAAACCCCTCTGGGTAAAAAAGTACTTGTGGATTGTGGCCTTTTCCAGGGCGGGGCACAGATGGAGATACGTAACTCGGCAGAGTGGGGCTTTGATCCCCAGGATGTTGAGACCCTTTTCTTGACACATGCCCATATTGATCATTGTGGAAGGATTCCGAAACTGGTCAGGGACGGCTTCAAAGGAAAGATCATATCTTCTTCACCCACAGCAGAACTGTGCCGGATCATGCTCCTTGACTCAGCACATATCCAGGAAATGGATGCAGAATGGCAGACCCGCAAGAACAAGCGCCAGGCAAAGCGAGAAATCCTGCCCCTGTATACCGAGGAGGATGCCGAGGCAAGCCTGAAATTCTTTTCTCCGGTGGAAAGGGATAAAATTATCCAGGTTGGACCGGGTATCAGAGCACGCCTTAGAAATGCCGGACATATCCTGGGATCTTGTATTTTGGAATTATGGGTCGGGGAAAAGGATGACTCGGTGAAGATCGTTTTTTCCGGCGATCTTGGCAGGAAAGACCAGCTTATTGTTCGTGATCCGCATGAAATCTTTGATGCGGATTATGTTTTTATTGAATCTACATATGGAGACCGTTTGCATCGTTCGTTCGAAGATAGCAAGGATGAACTCTTAGATGCGATCCGTTACAGTGTATCCTGTGGCGAAAAAATCATAATACCTGCCTTTGCCGTGGAAAGGACCCAGGAAATCATCTATGTGTTGAGTGATTTTTGCAGGCAGGGTCTTGTCCCTGATATTCCCGTGTATCTCGATAGCCCGTTAGCCATCAAGGCAACTGAGATCTTCAGAGAAAACAAGAAATACTACGATCAAGAGGCCAAGGCTATTGTTGACCAGGGTTATGACCCCTTTAACATGCCCAATCTCCGGTTTACGCTCACCACAAGGGAGTCCATGGCCATCAATGAAAAACCTGGCTCTGCTATCATAATTTCTGCTAATGGTATGTGTACGGCCGGACGCATCAAGCATCACCTGAAGCATAATCTCTGGCGGAAGGGAGCAAGCCTTGTTATCGTAGGGTTTCAGGCAAAGGGAACCACAGGTCGCAGGATCGTTGAAGGTGCCAAGCAGGTCAAAATATTCAGGGAAAACGTCTCTGTCAGGGCGAAGGTCTTCACTATTGGAGGCTTTTCAGCCCATGCAGACCAAAATGGTCTGCTTGAATGGATGTCCCATTTTGAGTCCAGACCCAGGGTATTTGTGGTCCATGGGGAGCAAACCGCAAGTGATGCTCTGGCCGGGAAGATAAGGGAGAGGTTTGGCCTGACAGCCCGTGTCCCCAAGTGGAAAGAACACCTTGTATTGAAGCCAAGAGGTGTTGCACTTGAGAAGCCTGCGGAAAAAGGTCCGGCCCCGGACATGAAGGCGATGATGTCCAATATACTAATTGATCTGGAAAATGAGCTCAAACAGTTAAGGAAACAAATAGGCTCCAGGGAAATGGAAGGTAAGGTCGAGGAAAATGACGTGGATCGACTAAAATATATCTTGGAGGAACTTCGTACGGTTCTCTAATAGAACGGATCTTCACATTACCAGAAAAGAACTAATTATATCTTTCAATATTTATCGATAAATCGTTTTGGAACCAACGTCCCCTTTTACATTCTAATCTCATAGAAGATATGATTCTAGAAGAATCTGACAAGTCAGTGAGGTCGATAAAGCCTGGTGTTGCAGTAGGCAAAGGCGTTGATTAATCCAAGACCAATTAATCTCAGATTCGAAAACCTTCACGGCATTGTAAAAGCTCCACCCGCTTATTCTCGTAATCTATTTGAATATCCAGTTCCGTCTTTTCGCTTGGGAGAGTGTAACCTTCAGTGAATTCCTCCAGTGTGAGTTCCTGCCCTTCCTCGGGCGGGAAGAGCGCGGCTTCAAGGGCTGTCGTGGCGCCGTGTGGCATTCCGTCCGAACCGAAAATGAGGTTATCCCCCGGCACGAAGCCGGCTTCATCAATCAGCATGCGAAACGGGTTGTTCTTTGCCGGATACCCCGCAGGGAGTGAT
Organism: Thermodesulfobacteriota bacterium; assembly: GCA_034660135.1. GTDB lineage: Bacteria > Desulfobacterota > DSM-4660 > Desulfatiglandales > Desulfatiglandaceae > JAYEIR01. Next base: position 6,942 of record JAYEIR010000228.1, on the reverse strand, counting down.
TTGGAGAGTGACACGGAATCGTAAGAGAAGTTAGGTTGCATCGAGAGAATAACGCCTAAATCCTTCGCGTCGCGAGCCTGCTCGGCGCTGATGAACTGCGCGTGCTCTATGCGGACTTCCGGAAACCATAAGTCTCCCGACTTATGAGCTCTCAGGGTCTTGAGGATCTGACGCACCGCACGGTCACCGACGGCATGTAACGCAATCGCCTTGCTCCATTCGGCTACCTTCCTCGTCAAGTCGAGCAACGCCTCATCCTCATAACATAATAATCCCTTATTGGTCCCGCCGGGATATGGTTTAAGCATTGCTGAGGTCTGGGGGGTGATGCCTCCATCGGTGAAGACCTTGATTCCCCTTATCTTTTGCTGGACATCAGGCGGAAGCTCATCGTATAACTCCGGGCTCGCCCAGAACGTAACACGGTCCGCCATGGGGGATCCCTGAACGACCCTGAATACTTCCTCATTCGCCAGCAGCATGTCATGTACGTGCGTTACACCGCTCTTTTCAATTTCACGTAGGTGATTCTCGACGTCATCCACCGTGACCGGGGGAACGCTGCCCAAGAACGAAAGGACTTTGCCGATGTTTTTTTCGTACCATTCTTGGTCCTTGTAATTGGTGGCGATGTCTGGATCAGATTCCTGGACTATCTCCTCTGCGGCTTTGCTCATCACCAGATTGTGTAGCGAATAGTGCACGATAATAACCGGTGGCAGACCGTCCAGTTCCTCATCCGTAAACGTGAAGTCGTTGCGGTCCCATCCCAGCACCAGATTTAACTCATCGGAGGGCATTCCCGAGACTATTTCCAGCGCTCGTGCTTTCTCTGAAGTATCCCAGAAAGAAACGCTGTTTGAAAAAGCAATATACAGGGACGTGTGCGAATGGTGATCGTACAAACAGGGAATTGCTGTTACCTTGGTTTTCTTTTGACCCGAAGTGCACCCGGTCGATACAATCATTAACTCGGACAGGCCCAGCAACGCCGCAGTAGCTCCCGCATGTTTCAGGAACTGGCGCCTGTTCACCTCTTTGCTGGCCAAAGACTCTCACCTCCTATCAAACAAACGTTTTCACTTATATTCATCCCAGAACTTGATTCTGAGGCCAAATACGCCGATCCATACAGGTTCATATTGGGCAGGCGTACCGCCCACCCTTTTCTTATAACAGACCTCGTTATTTTGCCGTGAAAGGGGACGTTGGTTCTAAAACAACTTAATGATATTTTTTTGTATCCTGCAACACATCGGAAGCGGATAGACGATTCACCCCTGATGTGGTGATGCCCAGAAACCGAGCAACATCTGCCCCGGAATAGCCCATTTTCTTGACCGCTATCTGACAAAATATCTTCCGGCATTTAACCACAGGGAGAGGGGACGTTATCTATGCAACCCTCAGTTCGCCCCCCTCCCAATGATGATATCACAACCATTCGACCACGAGAAATCGTTTGAGATATCATTCCGATCGAAATTGTGGAGCGGACCTCATGAGACGCGCAAAGCATTTTGAGCTATAATTTGGAGATGTGGCTCCAGCCACCACTTCTGGAAGTAGTGTAATTTCAGGGGTATATTTTTAGCCTATTTTTAATATTCTTCGCCAGTTGGCGTGGCCCGACCTCGACTCCCGTAATGCGGGGCATGGATCACCAAAATGCGCTGCTAGTTTTGTCGCTTTACACACTCACGCACCACCTGATTCTTTGGTCACGCCACAATACAGTCCTCGACCAGTTTGATCGCCTCCTTCGTGTGATCGACCGCGATCGCAACGAGAGAGTTCCCCGCCTCGCGCTTCATGATCCGAATGCTTCTCATGTTGAGATCAGCATCCTTGAATCGGCGCGCGATTTTGGCAAGGGCCCCCGGTTCATCGGCGATCTCCACCACGATCGTATTATCCGTATAGACGGTAAAGGATGCGTCTGTCAGGGTCTTCAAGGCCTCGTCGTATTTGTCCACCGAGAGGATGAAGACGCCGTGAAGCTTGGTTGCCTCGGCGTCAATCGCTTCGATGTTGATGCCTTGATCAGCAAGCGCCGTCGAGATGTCTGCGACGATGCCCGGCCTGTCCTCAGTAACGATGACGAGCTGTTTCATGATTGAACCTCCTTCACAGGATACTGTCTCATGTCTGAAATAAGACGATCCACCAATTCCTTTGTGACATGCGGCATTGTGATAATGTGGCCGGTGTCTCCGTGGACGGCAATCTGCCAGCGGTCCAGGACTTCTTTCGAGGGTCTTGGGAAGATGACTGTATTGGCGTGCTTGTTGCGCCAGGCGGCGACGCCGATGTGTTTCATGGCTCCGATGGCATAGTCGGCCATCTCGTGACATTGCTTGACCAGGTTTCGAAATCCCTCCAGACCGTGGCGTTTGATGGCATACCACAGAAACAATGGTGTAATCCCGTTCCGTGATCCGGTGATCGTGGTATCAAGAGCGCCGACATACTCAACCATCCGGGCGATGCGCTCCATGTTCTTTCGCTTTGCAAGCACGACGCCGCAGGGGATGGGGGAGCCGATAAACTTGTGGCCGCTGATCGAAATGCTGTCAATCCCATGCTCGAAGTTCCACTCGGGGGCATCTTCGACAAAGGGGAGAATCATGCCACTTAGAGCGGCATCCGAATGGATGTAGTAACGGTCGATGAGGAACTCATTGAGAATCCCCTTGATGGTCGCGATATTGTCGATGGCGCCCGTCATCGTCGTGCCCGCCGTCGTGAAGACGATCGCGGGCATGTCGCGGTAGAGCTTGATCGACTCGCGCAGATCCTCGTAGTCGAATTCGCCGTTTTCCTGGCGGCGGATCATTATGCTGCGGACGTTCAGGAGCCGCATGGCCTTGCCGACGCTGTAGTGGGTATCCTCCGAGTAGTAGACCATGGCGCCGGGAAGGGTTTCGCGTCCGATAAAGACGCCGTAGAGGTTCCCTTCGGAGCCGCCGTTCGTAACATAACCCCATGCCTGATCTTTGGGGAGTTTCGTGAGCTCGGCGAAAAAGTGGATGACCTCCTGCTCGATCTCCATGGTGTTGAGACGGTAATTGGTGCTCTCGAATGGGTCCCCCACATTGTTAACGCTGTAACTGAGAAACGGATACAGCGCGGAGTAGTCGAAAAGGTGGTTGGTCGGATAGCCGACCGCGGTCTTGGCCTGAGACTGAATATACGCCATCGCGTCGGCGATGCGTTTTTCCTCCTCAGACGATAATTTCTTTTCATAAAATTCCACAGGCGTTTCCTCCTTGCATCTTTATCTTAAGTGCTTTTAGGCGGATCGGGTGCGAAAAAAGCATCGGGTTCCCTAAAGCGGGACGCTCTTTAATAATTCAATTGAAACAATATCTTGCTGTTATTTAAAAGGTTTTACAGTGAAAAGTATTGCATTTCCTCACTTCAATATTAGCGGAGTTTTCATTACCGTACCGGATGTAGAGCTCATAGGCAAAAAAGGTTTTTTGTACAGATTAATCGAGATATTAAATTTTAAAAGAGCGTCCCGCTTTCCTCGGTTCGCCACCCTCCCGATGAGGATAACACAACCATTCCGTGATCAAATTTCTAAAGAGAAACAACAAAAATAAATAATCAGGTTCTTTCAGTTTTGCTCACTTCTAATCGTTATAAAAAGTTGTAACAAGCGGTGCCGCGCCCCCGGTTGGCGCCAGAAAGGCGCTCATGACGTCACTTTTCTCCTTTTCCGTCAATGTCTCTCCAGCTTCAATAATGATATGCGCCACATTTTCCTTTTTTTCTGTCAGGTAGGTTTTTACATCATTTACATTAAACTTTTCGAGCCGAAAGTCTCCCGGGTCGTCAGGAATTTCAAGCACCGTATTCGTATCGGTGGACGTCTGGTTAAACATGACCAGCAAACGATAAAGATAGTCACCGTTTTTTAGATCGGATATGGATATCCAGATGGTGGGACAGACCGACACCCCTGCCGGCTGTATCACTGTCAGAATGGCTCCGTATGCCAGATACCTGGCCTGCGCCGTCGTCGAAGGAATGGGCGAAATTCCCGCTTTCAAGAGTGCCATGAGCCGCTGAAACCGTGACGGGGCGGTCCAGTCACCGCGGAGGCCGTAGGTTCCGGAAGCATTCTGAGTATTTCCGTCCCAGGTGCGGTCGGTTCGATCCCCTGTCCACTTAAAATAGCTGTCCTGTTTTTGAAAACAGCCGTTCTGCCAATCATAGGTGGGATTGTTGGTGATCACTTTTCCCGCATCCGCATAGTCCTGGTTCACGGTGCCGCCGGTGGCCGCTTCCAGTTCCTTTATGTTTATATTGTAGGTCAAATTTTTGTCCAGATAGATTCTAACCCCGCCTTCCAAAAATTCCACCACCGCGCCTTTTCCATGTTTGTCCCGAATGGCATAATGGAGGGTGGGTGCCATATAAGCCCCCGGCTCCGTCTCAAGAGCGCCCACCACCACCTGAACTTTCCCCATATTGACCAGTGCTTCTTCCACGGTAGCGCTCATCCCCAGAAGATAAGGAATGAAGCTGACAAAACTGAGCGCCGGCTTGCCGCCCGGAATATATTCAGCGAACCTCGTAATTCCCGGCATGAAAAAGCTTCCCACAGAGAGCCCGGCAGTATTGATCCCTTCGATAAACATGGGGGCTGCATTAAGGAGTTTTCCAATATAGTCATACTTGTTGGTCCATGCCGCACGCTCAGTCACATTGTCCTGCATATTGACATCGCTGACATTATTGTCCCCTGAAAGGCCGACCCCCATCAATTTACCTTCATTTTTCTCAAAGTCCATGGTTCTTGCCACCACTGCGGGCGCTTCTCCGTGGGTACTGGTAATAAAAACACTGGAACAGGCCATGGCAGACGAAACAGCGCAAAATAAAAAGATTGTACACTCCATAAGGATCATCGCGTTTCTAATTGAAGTATGCATTTTTATTCCTCCCTAAAATTCAAATTACCTCTCTGTCATTAATTCCCACTTTCGGAAGACTCAATGTCATCACAACTATACGGGCAACCCGGACCATCACACAGAATTTCACACCCTGAAAGAACCGGTTGTGGCGGGTTGTCATCGTCACTGCATCCCACGATCCCCAGGACTATTCCGAGGCAAAGCGGCACAATTCGAAGGGATTTCTTCATCTTGTTCCTCCATTTCGGATTATTAAAAAGTTCTTTTTGAACAGCAGAATATGTTATGGCTCCAAAAATAGTGATTTTTATTCTTATTTTAAACCAACTCCAAAACTTGTGATACCCTCAATTCGGATTGATGTGGGAACTTTTTTGTTGATTCCATCTTTCAGAATTGGCAGTGGTTGACATATTGAGATAATTCAAAATTTTCTACACGTTCAAAAACTTGGCGTATTCCTTATATTGCACCAGCACTACAAATTCCCGCCGCCGTTGGTGAGGTGAGGTGAGGTGAGGTGATAAGAAGTCGCTTTTAGGAGGTCTGAGCATAGGGGAAACCGGGTTGGGTGTCAAGGAAAAACCGACCGCAAGATATTGGGGTACCAAAAGGGAGCTATGAAATGGCGGGCTCAGTTCAGAGGCGGCCGGGATGTGATGAGCATGTCACGCAGACCGATGACGCAAGTGGGGCTAAAATTTATGGAAATTCGGGCAGAAAACCCCCTTGAACCCTATTCTTTTTCCAAAAATCAGGTCGCGAAGGTCTCGGGATAAACCGGATCGATCACGCTGAAGTCGTGACCTTCGGCAAGCCACTTATCTGACGCCGGAAGTTGAGAATCCGTATAATCGATAGTCATTGGTGGCGAATTCGCTTTGGGTGGTGGTCTGGGTTTCCGATCCCATAAAGCGGGACGCTCTTTAATAATTCAATTGAAACAATATCTTGCTGTTATTTAAAAGGTTTTACAGTGAAAAGTATTGCATTTCCTCACTTCAATACCGCATTAGTGGAGTTTCATTACCGTACCGGATGTAGAGCTCATAGGCAAAAACGCCATTATTGTACAGATTAATCGAGATATAAAATTTTAAAAGAGCGTCCCGCTTTCCCACTAAGAGGGATCTACGGATATCTTCCCATCGGTCACGGATAAAGTCAGAGAACTCAGATATTGATATCCCATCAACACCAGGGGCTCCCTTATTCGCCTTCACCCACTTCCATGCCCGAAGCATGTTCTCTTTGGAAAGTATCCGCTCCAGAAGGTGATCATTTGGGTCGGGCGGTTCAGTGACGTGCCTCATGTTCACTCCTCCATTCGGATTCTTCATGTCATGAGAACTCATTGAGGCTCCTTCCCTGTTCTGTGTTCGGCCCTTCACCATGTCCCAGGCATTACCCCGGGCATTAGGCTAATATGGCCTCTGCTGACTTCTGCTCAATCACCCTATGAGTTGCTTCATACGGCGCTACCCTCAAATGCCTTACATCACCATCCTGCCTGCTTCCTTATTTCGCTCGCTTTCAGATGGAAACTTACCTGAAAACGCCAGGACTTGTTCAGCCGGTTGCCCCATCCAGCAGCTTTCACCAGATGGTGTGAAAACACCTTCGAGTCGCATGTCGAGCAGATCTCCCCGGATAAGAACGTGAACTTTCGCTACACAACCGCAGCATTTACCATATCTCCTGAACCCTGGGCTTCGTTATGTGGTGCTAACTTACCCGGAGACTTGGCCTTATATGCTATTTCTGTCCGTCGGCTCATAGCTTTGCACTTGGGCTTCCCTGCCTGAGGCAGGTAAACTTCAGACCCTCCCTCACGAGAGCGCCCTTGCCTTCGGCTAATACTTCTGCTAATATATCAAACCATTAGCAGGGTTCACGTATAGGGGACTTTCACCCCATAAGTTCACGCCCCCGACAAGTCCGGGATCTGCGACATGCCGGGCGTACACCAGCGGATGCAGCCGACGCCAAAAACCGCGCGGCTGATTAGCAAACG
>JAYEIR010000227.1:0-2030 GCA_034660135.1 Thermodesulfobacteriota bacterium | reverse complement strand
TGCATCCGGCCTTTGCACCGAGTTCATACTGCAAAATAACAGGTGAATTGCCCGGAAGCACTTATGCCTTTGAACACTGCCTGACCCTGCCGCTGTATCATGAGTTGACGCTTGAGGATCAGGAGTATGTGGTTGAGCAGTTGCTGAGGTTGATGGAAAGGTGAAAGGTATGAGGAAAAGGTGTAAGGTAATAGGTGATAGGTTATGGGTGATGGGTGATAGGTTATGGGTGATGGGCAAATAGGAAGCGGTGGTTTTAAAGAGCTGAAAGTTTGGCAGAAGAGCAAACAACTTGCCGTGGAGATCTATCTGTTCACCAAAGATGCATCATTCAATCGTGATTTTGGTTTACGGGACCAAATCCGTCGGGCAGCGGTCAGCATTCCAAGCAATATTGCGGAAGGTGATGAACGAGGTTCGAACAAAGATGCGGTTCGGTTTCTTTATATTTCCAAAGGCTCCCTTGCTGAGCTTCAGACGCAATTAGAGATTGCGTATGAGATTGGCTATATTGATCAACAGACATTGAAGAACGTTGGGTCAGAATGTTTAACAATCGGAAAAATGTTGGGTTCTCTCATTAAAGCAAGAACACAAAGCAAGGTTTAGTGTTAACATAACCCATAACCTATAACCTATCACCCGATTTAATCTTATGTCTGGAATCTGCGGAATATTTAATCTAAATGGGGAACCTGTTCTCCCGGTCAATCTCCGGGCCATGACCGATGCCATTTCATACAGGGGGCCGGACGGGGAAGGCTTTTACATCGATAGCTTTATTGGTATGGGCCACAGGAGACTGGCCGTCATCGATATTTCTCCGGCCGGACACCAACCAGTGGCGTCCCCTGATCAGAACTTCATCCTGACCATTGATGGCAGGATCTACAACTCCGGGGATCTGCGCAATAAGCTGGAAACCCTTGGCCACCGTTTCAAGTCCAGATCAGACAGCGAAGTGGCTCTTCATGCATATATGGAATGGGGCAGAGATTGTGTCAGGCGACTTAACGGCATGTTCGCCATGGCCATCTGGGACAAAACAAAACAGGAACTGTTTCTTTCCCGGGACCGTTACGGCGCGAAACCCTTGTATTACACATTCGTTGGTAATAAACTACTGTTCGCTTCCGAGCAGAAGGCCATCCTGACCCATCCGGCCATTAACCGGGAGATCGACCTTGAAGCACTGCTCGAATACTTTACCTTTCAAAATATCTTCACTGATAGAACCCTGCTCAAAGGCATAAAACTGTTCCCCCCTGCATCCTGGGCAACGATACAACTTGGTGCTTTGAACCCTGACCTTTCAGCTTTGACCTTTCATCAATACTGGGACTTTGATTTCCACGAGCCTTCACATCCTGCCACAGACCAGGAATATGCCGAGGAATTGGAACATCTCTTACGTCAGGCGGTAAAACGGCACCTTACAAGCGACGTTGAGGTGGGCTCGTTTTTGAGCGGCGGTATCGATTCCGGTTCAGTCACCGCACTCGCTGCGAAGCAGTCTCCTTATATCAAGACCTTTACCTGCGGCTTTGACCTGCACTCGGCCTCTGGTCTTGAACTCGGCTTTGACGAGAGGGAAGCGTCGGAATACATGTCCTATCTGTTCAAGACAGAGCATTACGAAATGGTGCTCAAGGCCGGAGACATGGAACGTGTGCTCCCGAGCCTTGTGTGGCATGTTGAAGAGCCAAGGGTCGGTCAGAGCTATCCCAATTATTATGTTGGCCGGCTGGCGAGTAAGTTCGTAAAGGTCATTCTCGGTGGAGGAGGCGGAGACGAGCTTTTTGGCGGTTATCCCTGGCGCTATTACCGGGCCGTGATAAACGATAATTTCGAAGATTATATTGATAAGTATTACCTGTTCTGGCAGCGACTGATTCCAAACAGGGCGATCCATGAGGTATTCAGCCCTGTTTGGAATGATGTCAAGCATGTGTGGACCAGGGACATCTTCAGGGATGTTTTCAAGAAAAGGACCAAATCCATTGCAAGGCCGGAGGATTATGTCCACCACT
>JAYEIR010000226.1:0-10384 GCA_034660135.1 Thermodesulfobacteriota bacterium | reverse complement strand
TGGCCTAAGCCCATTCGGCCTTCTCATCAATAAAAAGGCTCCTATCATTCGGGCCGCGATGAGCGACTGTTGAAATCGCCTCAGGGAGTGAATCCCGCAAGCGACCAAACTCTCGATTCGATTTAAAATCCACTATTCCGCACATTTTTTGATTCCAGCAGCACACCAGTAAGGAGGGGCTTCTCTAAATCTGATGTCTTCGAGCCCGGCTTCCGCCATCATCTTCCGTATTTCTGTTTGGGTAAAACGATGTTCCAACATGGTACCAAAACGATCAAGTGAATCATTGCGCATTATGTAAAAACTGCTGTGCCGGTAGTAAGACAGTGGAAATGAATCAATCTTGGCACCGGATTTTTCGAGGAACAGCGCAAATCGCGACATAGGCAGATATACAAAGGCCGCAACAGCCTGACTCGCGGCATATCGCCATGAATAGGGCATTCTTGAGATCACTCTGCGCAAGAAGTCACTGAGTCGCCAGATTGCTCTGAACCATATAGGCCGATTGTCAAATGCGTAGTAGAGATACACGAGAAATGGAGATCCAGGTTTTAACTTTGCGGTACATGCGTTGAGGGCAGCCATCGGGTCCGGTGTATGATGCAGCACACCGATGGAGTAACCGAAATCAGCAGATTCATCGGGAAGCGGGATTTCATCGACCGAAGCCAGGTGGAATCTGCAGTTGGAGAATTCTTGCAGGTTCTTTTTTGCCATATCCAGCGCTTTGTGGCTGGGATCAATACAGTGTAAAATACCAACGTGCGGCGCCACCAAGCCTGCCCATCTTCCGGTTCCGCAGCCAAGATCAAACCCGACCGCGTTTTTAGTGAGGCTCTCCCAGGGGAAAACAGAAAAATACGCATCAAATACCGTTTTCAGTTCTTCCCGTGACACCCCTGACTGATCATACCGGCTCCATTCTTCCCCGAAACCGGCGACAACATCATCATCAATATTAGCCATTTCAACAACCATAAAGGCGATTCGTAACAGATCAATAATAGCGGTTTAAAAAAGGGATCGAGTGGGCTATTTCCTAACGGGCGCTCGCAAAACAGCTTACCCATAGGCAGTCTCCTCGTTAACAGGATAAATGGGGCAGTAAGCCGTTTTGCTGCGGCCCTGCTGTGAACTATATTAAAGGCATACAGCAAAAAAAGAGATGCCCATATCCGCTTTTACCCGAAGTTATTGAGAACTTACAAATGACGTGGCCCTGGGTGCCTGTCTCGCATGCCGATAGTTATTGAGCTGTTACAGCGATTCAGACTAAGTCACAATTTGACTTGATAAAGAGAATATTTACCACTCGAAGTTAGTTTTAGCAAGACACTATCATCCATAGAAAAATGAGAGACAGGCACAAATTCCTCATCCAAGAGAAAATATGCTATTCCGTATTCTTTGAAAAATCCCTCTAAAGGCCGTTGAAGGACCGGGAAAAAACCTTCGAGGTTATTGAATCCATATCCATGTCCTCCTGACAACACCTTCTTGCCTGTCTTATAGGCAAGCACTTCTCCTATCGGCGTGGGCAGACACAGAAATTTTTCTCCTGGGAGCTGTCTGACCACCTCCAGTATCTCCTTAAGAGAATTATCCACTCCCGAGACCTTTCCCAGGGACTCTCTATTCGTGTAGATATGCAAATATACCATTACTCCAAGGCTTAAAAGCCCGAATGCCGCAATAACAATATTGGCCCATAAGATCTCCTTTACTGAACAAGCGTATATTCCTAAAAACAGAGACTGTGGAAATGCCAGGTACTTGATATATTTGAATCCTTCGCCGAGAAAGATCATAGGGCTGAAAAAGGTAGTCAACAATATCAAAGCAATAACAGCAAACAACCATCCTGAAAAAAAATCGGGGCCGGCTTTGACAAATAACGGAAGCATTAGAATCAGAGGATTATGGGCCAAGAGATTAATAATCTTTTTTGATACCCCGCGCCATCCGGGGAGATAGAGCCTGTCTGTCTTTCTATTTGGGTCTCTGTAGACATGAGACTCAAAGACCTGGTGGGCCCTGACCTCGTCTATGTGCCTCCGCCAAAAGGCGAGTATGTCAAAATGCGCCTTGAGTACCTTCCCGTAAAACCCGGCGGACAGGGCGAAAGTCAACCCCATGATGACGAGGAATAAAAGAGGTACATACGCCTTCCAAAGGTGTATCCCGAGGAAAAGATAGGCAAATGCCATGACCTGTGTTGCCATCTTATGGGTCATCAAGACCAGAAAACCACTGACAAGCAGGGGTACTGCCAAGGTCCAGGAGGGGGATTTCACAAAGAGGAAAAGACAGAGCATATTAGCGGAAAACAGCAGTGAGCTCAGGGCACGGCTGTTCAAATTACGGTTTTCAGAGTAGAGAGTAGGTACAACGGCATATGAAACTCCGGCCGCAATAGAGGCGTACAGGCTTCCGGTGAACCAATAGCAGAAAAAATAGACTATAAGTCCATGAAGACAGTCTATGATGGGTGAGATCAGCCAGTGCCACTTTTGAAGCAATGATTCGGGAAAGAGCGAAAGGAATAAGGGGAAACCGGGTGGATACCATTGTTCCGGGTGATCCAGGATAAAGTAATGGAATTTTGGAGGGAATTTCTTATTCTTTTTTAACTCCCTGACATAGATCAGATAGAACCAGCAGTCGGCACCACCCACTTCCTTTGAGAGGTGCGGCAGGATCCGAAGAATGAGTGAAAAGAGAAATATTAACGCGGCAAAGCCTATCAATTGTGTGTACATGAGCATTTCGGTTGAACTCCGGTTACCCTAAACACGCATATGTCTTTTCTATCATATACCGGATTAATCGCGGCATTTCTATCTTTTCCAAAAGAGCGAGATCTTCTTTGTTAAAGAGGCGCAACATCCTTGCAATCATCCAGAAACCAAAAGAAATCACAGCAAAACACAGCAGACGCAAGAGCAGGTGAGAACTTGCAACAAGGAGAATAATGGCCAATAACGATGAAACCGGCAGCAAAAGCTCCTTGTATCCTCTCAGTCCCATATGACGATATACCACACAATGGCTGAGAACGCCTCCGAGGAAAAACGAAAAGGCCGTAGCCATTGATGCCCCGCTGATACCGAACAAAGGCACCAGCAGCATGTCTCCCGCAAAATTGACCACGGCAATAACAATGCCGATTCCCATGGATTGCTTGATCAGCTCATAGGAGGTCATCACCGGAGAATACAACGTATTCAGCACATTCCAGCCCATGCCGATCATCAACAAGGCAAAAGGAGTGCAGCTTTCCCGGAAATCAAGCCCAAATACCAGTGGAATCAAATAGAAGGAGCCAAATGTTACCGTGCAAATAAAAAAATTCCACAGGATCATGCCCTGCGGAACAATACGATCAAGATACCGCAAGATAAGGTCTTTTCGGCCGCGAATTAGAAATGAGACCATCATGGGTGTAGTCACTACCCCGATAACCATAGAAATCTGTTGGACTGCGGTCATTCCCTGGTACGACAATGAATAGACGCCGATGTCTGAAACTGTCGAGTATCGTTTAATAACAATTAGATCTATCCAGTTGACTACATATGCGCTCACAGATCCAAAAATCACGGGATAGGAAAAAATAAAAATCTTTTTTATTCTTTGCCTTTCAAAAACAGGAGGAAAAAAAAGTCTGTAACTGATTTTATAGAGGGGAACGAGAGAAACCAGGAGCACGCTGAGAACATAGGCCCAGATCATTTGATAGATCCTGTCTGCCCCGTTAGAGAAGACAAAAAGCAGGCCACAGGCCGCTAACAGCAGAAGCATCTGCAAGAGCTTTGTGACCGAATAGAACTGCAAATTCCCGGTGGCCTGCAAGACCGATTGTCCGTAATCGGCCGTAGTCAGGCCAATCAGGTACAACACCAATAGCGAGATAGCTGCAGGGCCGAGGCCGATGTATGACAATACCTGATCCCTGGATAGCCAAACTACGATCAAAGAGAGCAACAGGCTTGGGATCAGAAGGGCATTTCTTGCCCAGAAGGTCCCATTGATCTTTCCCTGTTCAACAAATTCCTCCTTTGCATACTTGACGACTGCGGCACAGGTCCAATTTATGCCGAACAGGAAAAACAACTGCGAGACCAGCAGAAAGAGGGACAGGGTGCCGTACCCCTCTTTTCCCAATATCCTCGTACACACAGCAACAACACAGAGAGCGAGAGGAATACTCACAAGCCTGGAGCCGAGCACTGAAGAAAAATCCCAGAAAGATCTCCTTACATCCTCTTGGTCCAGCCTTTGGCCGATTAGCTCCTTGTTCACTGCCGGAACAGTTCTTCGAAACACTTTCTCTCCGTCTGCTGTGTCTGCTCGGTACTGAACATCTCAAGTGCCAGGTCCCTGACATTTCCGCCCAACCGTGCGGCAAGTTCGGGATCTTGAAGCAATGTCAAGGTGGCTCGGGCCAGGGCATCATGGTCTCTGTATTTTACCAGCAGACCGGAATACTCATGCCTGATGATCTCGCTGTGCCATTCCACGTCGTAGGCGACAATACTCTTTCCTGCAAGGGCCGCTTCCACAAGGGACGAACCGGTCAACGGAGAAAGGACCACATCTGCAATCGAAAAAAGTTCTCTCACCTCGGCCTGCGGTCGGAAACCCAGAAACACAACCTTATCAGCAATCCCAAGCCGCCCGACGAGCTGATTAAGCTCGTCTGCCATTACACCGTCACCGGCAATTAGCAGCTTGAAGTCCGCTCTCTGCGATGAAATGAATGCAGCACACCTGATCGCATCCTGAGGATACTTCTCCGGACTCAGTCTGCCGACATACAAAAGAACCTTCTCCTCTTTGAGCCCCATTTCATGCCTTAGACTTGCATTGAGGGCGGGGGCCTGGAAATGATGACCACAAATGCCGATGGTTCGAACGGTACGGCATTTCTCCGGACTTGCGCCGTTTGAAACGGCATATTGTTTGTTATTCTCATTACCGCCCCACACCATATCCGCGGATTTGAAGACCACCCTCTCAATAATTTTCTCAATCCATCTGTACCGAAAGGGTGCGAAGCCTAACTGACCGGTTGCCTTGTGCCCCAGATCGTAATTTGAAAGCACAAACACCACCAGCGGCCTGCGGGTCAAGACGGATAGGATCAGCCCGTCAAGGCCTATCATGTATGGATCATGGGCCTTAATCGCCGAGACATTCTCCCGTTTGATCAATCCGTAAAGGAATCCTATCAACCTGACCTGGGCAAGCAGATAATCAAGCCAGTTCAACCATGCGGGCAAACGCAGTGGTTTAACAGAGAACTCGTAGACGATGTTTCTGTCATCCAGCCGGACAACCCGGTCGTCTGTGGCAAAGGGGTGAATTGTATAGACAGTGCTGAAATAGCCTGAAAGGTCCCGGGATCGGACTGCGGGTTCCATCTCTCTCTCAGAGATGTGTTTCATCTGAGTGGGGACTATTGATACCAGCTTTCTGCTTCTCATATCGCCTCACAGGGCATAATTATGCCCACGAAGAAATCCTTTTTCCGTATGGGTCCTTAAAAGCCTATGTCAGATACCGTTTGGATAGTCCATATCAACGGTCTTCACGGGACCGACAGGAGGGCATTGCCTCACGCGAGCAGAGAATTAGATATTTAAACGGTCTGATACACTCTTAACGGCCTAAAATCTCCCCCTGGGCAGCGACAATTTTGTTTCTCCTGGCGAATTCAACTCCGCTTTCCTGCTTGTGACCCTTTTCCTCTACTTCTTTAATCAACATGGCATCATTGCCTTGCCCTGAAGCAACTGAAAGTCCCGCACAATCTAACTGATCCACGATACCCGTGATTTCCCCAGGAACTAAACTCCTGGATTTGGACGGGATAGGATAGATATCTGCGCACCATATCGTAAATCTCTTTTTTTTCCAGAAAGTAAAAGCGCCTGGATAAGGTTTTGTCTGGGCGCGAATAAAATCGTAAATGCGTTTCGCAGACCACTCCCAAATAATTTCACCATCCTCCGGATTGCGCTGGGGAAATATCCTCCTTTTGCTTTCGTCCTGGGTTTTGAACACGGCTTGTCCACTGGCAATCTTTGGCAGATGCTCCTGCAGCAGGCCGAGAGCGGCCATTTCAATCCTGCTGTATAGAGTGGCAATAGTGTCCTTCTTATATATGGGCACCTCCGATTGGCCTATAATAGGACCGCTGTCAACAGCATCATCAAACAGGAAAAACGTAATGCCCGTTTTATTCTCGCCATTAATCATGGCCCAGACAAGCGGAGCGCCTCCGCTGTAATCAGGCAGCAAAGAAGCATGAAGTCCTCCCGTAGGAGCTATATCACGAATGCTGCGAGGAATCATATGAAACCAACCCACCACCAGAATAAAATCCGGCCGCCAACCCCTAACGAGCGTCGTTATGTCCGGATGAGTCATCTTTCCTTTCATTACGTGGACAGGGATTTCACTTGCAGCGGCAAAAGGGCCAAAATCCGTATGCTGGATATTTGTAACCCTGTGATTAGAATAGGAAATATGAAAGGATGCAGGGTTGGTAAGTATTCCCACAACTTCACATTCAGCAAGCGCACTAACTACTTTCAGGCATTCAAACCCAATTTTTGTAGAACCAATAAAAATCAATCTCATGGTCTTTAACTTTTACTAATACTAATATACATATTTTTCCAACCACCACTCGAAACTCAGGAGGGACCAGATAAAAAGCCTTCTATTTGCTTTCCCGCTGAAGTGTTCGTTGACCAATTCATGGACAGCTTTTCTGTCGAGATAATCGTAGATGCGGGTGTGGCGGCCAAACAGAGTTCTTTTCACATATTCAATGCTGTCCCCCTTGAACCACGAGGCGTCAGGGGCTGAGAAACCTTGTTTAACCCCTTCTGTTATCTTGTCAGGTATATATCGTTTCATCACCTTCCGCAACAGGATCTTTCCGTCCTTTGTCTTTTGAAAATACTTCCGAGGCTTTGCCCCCGGCTCGTTCTCGTTCATCCTTATCACATCAGACAGATTATCAAGTTTGAGTCGCACCGGGAGCTGCATGGCAAAATCTACCAGATCATTATCCAGGAAAGGCACCCTGGTCTCAAGACCTTGAGACATGCTCAGTTTATCATCTACAATCAACAGGCCGTGCAGAAATGTTTTTGCTTCGAAATACATAGAGTGGTGGACATAATCCTCCGGCCTTGCAATGGATTTGGTCCTTTTCTTGAAAACATCCCTGAAGATGTCCCTGGTCCACACATGCTTGACATCATTCCAAACAGGGCTGAATACCTCATGGATCGCACTGTTTGGAATTAGCCGCTGCCAGAACAGATAATATTTATCTATGTAATCCTCAAAATCGTCATTGATCACGGCCCGGTAGTACCGCCATGGATAGCCGCCAAAAAGCTCGTCACCTCCGGTCCCGGCCAGGACGACCTTGACAAATTTGCTCGCGAGTTGGGCAACATAATAGTTTGGGTAGCTTTGTCCCACTCTTGGTTCTTCAATATGCCAGGCAAGTTGCGGAAGCACACGTTCCATATCTCCTGCCTTGAGCACCATCTCATAATGCTCGGTCTTGAATAGATAGGACATGTATTCCGACGCTTCCCTCTCGTCAAAGCCGAGTTCGAGCCCGGATGCCGAATGCAGATCAAAACCGCAGGTGAAGGTCTTGATATAGGGGAGCTGTGTCGCGGCCACGGAAGTTATTGAACCGGAGTCCATACCTCCGCTCAGATACGACCCCACGTCTACATCGCTTACAAGCTGGCGGTTTACGGCCTGGCGAAAGAGGCGGTCCAGTTCCTCGATGTATTCTTCTTCAGAAGCTTGTTGCTCCGGCTCACGGAAATCAAAATCCCAGTATTGATTAAAGCTCAAAGCTGAAAGGTCAAAGCTCAAAGTACCTAATGGCATCCTGGCCCAGGAACCAGGGGGGAATAATTTGATCCCCTTGAGAAGGGTTCTATCAGTAAAGATATTTTGAAAGGTAAAATATTCGAGCAGTGCTTCAAGGTCGATCTCCCGGTTGATGGCCGGATGTGTGAGGATCGCCTTTTGCTCGGATGCGAACAAAAGGCAATTGCCGGCAAAGGCATAATAGAGAGGCTTTATACCGTAGCGATCCCTGGCTAAAAAGAGTTCTTGCCGTTTTTTATCCCAGATGGCAAAGGTAAACATGCCATTGAATCGTTTGACACACTCCGGCCCCCACTCGGCATAGGCATGTAGAACAACCTCTGAATCCGTTCGTGACCTGAATTGATGCCCCAGGCTTTCGAGGGTTAGACGCAATTCCTGGAAATTATATACTTCTCCATTATAGGTCAGCGCATACTGACCATCCTGGGTGAGCATGGGCTGGTGCCCTGCAGGAGACAAATCAATAATAGCCAAACGGCGATGGCCCAGGCCGATGAAGCTGTCGATGTAAAAGCCTTCACCGTCAGGTCCACGATGCGCAATTGTGTCAGTCATCTTACGCAGATTGACAGGTGAGACGGGCTCGCCGTTTAAATTAAATATTCCGCAAATTCCGCACATGGTTTTTTTGAGGTATAGGGTTTAAGGTATAAGGTATAGGGTGTATTCAGGCTTACTCCTTTTTTCTCGCCTTAATAAGCCGAGCCAACATCCCTGAAATCGCCTCACATTCGGACTCAATCTTGTTAAAATATTCCTTGTCTATGTAACCGATTTCAAAAGCGATAATACCTTGAGTTAACACCTCAGCACAGGAACCCTTTGCCACATAAAAATGTTTTACCGATTGAGCTTGTGTACCAAGTTCATCACCCTCTGCAATATTACTTGAAATACTGACCGAAGCCCGCCTTATCTGATCTCGTAATCCAAAATCTTTTTCGAATTGCCCTTCTGTCGTCAATTTATAAATGAATACAGCCAAATCCTTCGATTTTTGCCATACTCTTAGCTCCCTAAACTTGCCCATATCTACCTTCCCCCCACACCTCACACCTCACACCCTACACCTTATACCCTTTCCTTATACCTTATACCTTGTACCTTTTCCTTATACCTTTTCCTTCCACCTTTGAACTTTGAGCTTTGAGCTTTCACCTTTCAGCTTCTATGCTTTCCTATCACCTTCAGCAGTTGCTCTATTACATATTCTTGCTCATATTGGCCAAGCTCATGATACAGCGGCAGGGTCAGGCAGTGTTCAAAGGCATAAATGCTCCCGGGCAATTCGCCCGTTATTTTACAGTATGAACTCGGTGCGAAGGCGGGCTGCATGTGCAGGGCATAGGTGCCTATCTGGACCTCGACACCCATATCGCGCATTTTCCGCATCACCTCATCCCGGTTCCTTACATAGATACAGAAGGACTGGTGAGAGTGCTTTCCATGCACTGTAGTTTCAGGGATGACGACCTCTTCATGATCTTTCAGAAGATCAATATAGTTCTGAGACAGTTTCAACCGGCGATCCAGGAGTTCTTCAATGTGCTCCATTTGAACCAGGCCTACTGCTGCAAGGATATTGCTCATCTTGTAGTTTGAACCGATGCGGTCAAAGCTTGCGGTCAGCCGGGATTCCTGCACTCCCACACCAAAATGCTTGTAAGAGATCATCCAGTCAGCCCATTCAGGATTAGCAGTAGTAATCATACCGCCTTCTCCGGTGGTAATAAACTTGCGGGGATGCATGCTGAAAACAGATATATCCGCCTGGTTACCCACCTTGATGCCCTTGTATTCCGCACCAATGGAACATGCCGCATCTTCAACAATATACAAGCCATATTTCTTTTTGATCCGGGCAAGCCGGTCATAATCAAGTGGATTCCCAAAATCGGAAACAGGTATTATCGCCCTGGTGCGGCCGGTTATTGCCTGTTCTATTTCATCGTAATCAATAAGCATGGTATCCTTAGACACATCCACAATCACGATTTTGGCCCCAACAATGGCAATGACGTCCGCAGTGGCAGGATATGTATAGTCAGGGATGATCACCTCGTCTCCAGGACCCACCCTTAGGACCCGCAGTGCCATCTCGAGACCTGCAGTACAGGAGGTCACTGCCAGCGCATGCCTGCATCCGATATAATCCCTGAATTTTTCTTCAAATTCACCGGTAACAGGGCCTTCTGTCAGGTACCCGCTATCAAGGACCTCGCAGACCTTGTCTTTTACCTCTTGGGTAATGTAGGGCTTTATGAGTGGTATCTTTTTCACCCCTGAACCCTTCTTCTGCTCTTTTCCACCTGCTCGATATGTGATCTCCGCCATTTCACGAGTCTTTCCAGGCCATCTTCGAGGTCCACTGTCCAGGTAAAACCAAGATCACGTTCAGCAGCAACAGGATCCCCCACGCGATTAGTTACAAAGGTCTGTCCTGCCG
>JAYEIR010000225.1:0-2040 GCA_034660135.1 Thermodesulfobacteriota bacterium | reverse complement strand
AATATTTTATCCACGACAAATGTTACGGTTTTTTGTAATGGCTGACACGAATAAGACAGGTGATGGCCTGTATAATAGCAGGATTGTAAAAAATTACTTAGAGTATGTCAAAAAGTACCATGCTGACGTAGATATTAATCATATTCTAAATTATTCCGGGATTACCCCCTATGAAGCAGAGGACCAGGGACACTGGTTCACTCAGACACAGGTAGATCGTTTTCACCAAATCCTGGAACAAAAGACAGGTGATCTTGCTATTTCCCGGAGGGTTGGACGTTATGCAGCTTCCTCTGAGTCGCTGGGTCCCGGGAAACAATATACACTTGGGTTAATGAGCCCAGCATCCGCTTATCTCTTGATGAACAGGCTTTATGCCATCATGAGTTTGGCAGTCACTATTGATGTAAAGAAATTGGGGCATAACAGTGTTGAAATCCTCTCCACCCCCAGGCCTGGGGTGAAGGAAAAGCCGCACCAGTGTGAGAACAGGATAGGCACCTTTGAAGCGGTGGCAACGTTTTTCACTAAAAAGTTTGCCAGGGTCGAACAACCCTCATGTATTCATAGAGGTGATGACTGCTGTCGCTACATCGTAACCTGGGAAAACACTCCATCCCTCATATGGAGAAGATTGGGTAAGTTGGCTTTGCTGTTCAGCATTCCGGCATGTGTGGCCCTGTTTTTTGTCCTGCCGGCCATGTCCTGGCTTGTTTCTTTATCAGGATGTTGTCTTATCACAGCAATAATCTTTCTGAAATCCTGGCATCTTGCAATAAAGGAGCTGACCAGGACCATTGAGATCCAGGGCGATGCAGCCAAGGATCTCCTGGATGAGATGAATATCCGTTACAATAATGCCATGCTTATCAAGGAGATCGGCCAGGCGACCAGCACGATCCTGGATGTTGATGAACTCATGAAAGCAGTGGTTAGTATTATGGAAAAACGCCTGGATTTTGACCGCGGGTTGGTAATGCTTGCCAACGAAGAAAAATCCAGGCTTATTTACACGGCCGGGTATGGGTATTCAACAGATCAAGAAAGGATTCTGGAGAGAACCAAGTTCCATCTTGACAAGCCTGAATCAAAAGGCTTGTTTGTACGGACCTTCAAAGACCAAAAGCCTGTCCTGATAGATGATATTTCCAAAATCAAAGAAAGCCTGTCAGAGAGAAGCCGGGAATTTGCCAGATTTATGGGCGTTAAATCACTTGTTTGTGTCCCTATTGTATATGAGAATCAATCTCTCGGCATATTGTCCGGTGATAATATCAGTTCGAAAAGACAGCTCACCCAGAGTGACATGAGCCTATTGATGGGTGTTGCCTCGCAAACTGCAGTCACTATTGTGAATGCCATATCGTTTCAGAGGCTTCAGGATAGTGAGGAGAAATACAGAAGCGTCCTTGAAAGCGTTGAAGAAGGTCTTTTTGAAACTAATCTTGCCGGAAACCTGCAGTTTTTCAATGACTCTTTCTGCACGATATATGGGCGCTCACGTGACGAATTGATGGGTATGAAAGGTCAGGATCTACATACCTCTGAAACCAAGGCCAGGGTTTATGAGACCTTTAAGGGACTTTACTTGAACGATAAATTATCCAAGCCGTTAGAGTCCAAGATTTTCAGAAAAAACAACGAAATTAGAGACATTGAAATGTCTGTTGGTCTGATATACGACGTGTCAAGAATGAAAAGGACCGGGTTCCGCGGAGTTATCCGTGATATCACCGAAAAAAAACGGGCAGAGGCATTGCGCCATGCCAAGATTGCTGCTGAGACCGCCAGCAGGGCCAAGAGCAAGTTCCTGGCGACCGTGAGCCATGAGGTGCGGACACCACTTAATGGTATCATCGGCATGACGGAACTGGCATTAGACTCCGGCCTTGATGATGATCAAAGGAATATACTCAATGTGATCAGGGCGGAATCAGACTCCCTGCTAAGGATTCTTAACGATATCCTTGACTTTTCCAAGATAGACGCAGGAATGATTGAACTGGACGATACCCGGTTTGACCTGAGAATCATGATCGA
>JAYEIR010000224.1:0-2047 GCA_034660135.1 Thermodesulfobacteriota bacterium | reverse complement strand
ATTAAGGACCCCAACGAGGTGGTCAAGGTCCATCAGCACGTAACGGTCAAGGTGCTGGACGTAGATCTGGAAAGAAAACGAATCTCTCTTTCCATGAAACAGGACGCGGTTCAGGAACCGGAAAAAACAGGGAAGGCACCAAAAAAGCCTGAAAAGAGGCCCAAGGCAAAAAAACCGCAAAAGAGTAAACCCGGTCCATTTAACAATCCCTTCATCAAGATGTTTGATAATTAGTGACTGAACGAAAACCTCGAAATGAAAACGAACACAACATCAATCATGAGGTTTTACTGAGTTGGGATTGATTCCATTAGTCCAAAATTTAAAATCCGAAATTGTGCCTGAACAGGGTTTTCGTTCAGGCACTAAGTACTTGAAAGATCTGCCTACGGACATCAAGGTTGCAGTATGTCGCTTGCAGGCCCATGAGCAGTTTCGGGATTTCATCGCGAGAGCGAACGTCAAATTCGATATCACCGATAGCCACCTCGCCAAATCTCATTTGCTCCTGCATTGCCTTTCTCATATTTTTTCCTCCGAATATTTTCAAATCTATAGCGCACAGCGTTATAAATTGCTTCGATTTAAATGCACTTTAAATTATTTAATAGCATTTCCGTACATTTTTATAAAGAATAAAGTGCAGCAAAAAAGAGAAAAATGAAAATATTCAGATGTCCAGATGTCCGCTAACCATATTGACATAAAAGGTAATAGCGTGATATCGTTCAGACTATTTAACCAAACCGATCAGGCGGGGTGAACTGGCCAGGGCCATTGCCCAGTGGACCTCCAGGCCCGGTCCTGGAGAGAGTCGGCTAGTGCAGAGTCCTGACTGATAGCACATCCAGATTCCGCCCTGAAAACGATCAAGCGTGGTGAAACTTCGCCTTCCGGATCCTTGATCAATATCGTATCCCAGCGCACATGGAGATTTTTCTAATGGATAAGAAGCCGACTTATGAAAAATTGGAACAAAGGATAGCGGCCCTGAAAGCGGAGATCGCCACCTTTAAGGAGGCGGAGGAGAAATTCAGGGGCATCTTTCATGATTCACTTGATGCCCTTATGATAATTGACTCTAACAACGGTCATATCCTCGCTGTTAATGAGACAACAGTGCAGATGTTGGGATATGAAGAGTCGGGTCTCGTTGGAAAACACTTCTCGATTCTCTTTCCGCCTGCAACAAGACAGCAAGGAAGAGAGCTCCTTGGGAAATTGAAGGTACACGGAGCGGTATTTACCCAGGACTTTCTTAATTCCGCGGGATCGGTCTGCACGCTGGATCTGACGGCCACTCTGATTCCCTGGGGCAAAGGGAGGGCAATCCTCGCCAACTTCCGTGATATAGCTGAACGGAAAAGGATTGACGATGCGATCCGCCGGGCCAAAAAGGAATGGGAACGCACCTTTGATTCCGTGCCTGACCTTATTTCAATTATTGACAAAGATTACCGGATAATGAGGCTTAACAAAACCATGGCCGAGAGGATCGGCATCACGCCTCAAGAGGCAATCGGCCGGACCTGCTATTCACTTCTACACGGCACATCCGAACCGCCGGAGTTCTGCCCGCACACAAAGTTGTTGACAGACGGTCGGGAGCATAAGGTTGAGATTCATGAAGAGAGGCTTGGCGGAGATTTCTTAGTGAGCGCTTCCCCCCTGAATGACGCCGAAGGCAAGACCATCGGTTGCGTTCATGTTGTTCGCGATATCACCGACAGGGTGCTGATCGAGAAGAGATTGCGAAATAGCAAGGAAAAATATCAAGACCTGTATCGTCTAATGCGGCTGATAGCCGATAATGTGCCTGATCTGATATGGGCAAAGGAGCTGGATGGCAGATTTCTGTTTGTTAATCAGGCCATGTGCGATAGACTCCTGATGTGCGGCAGCCCGGACAAGGCTGTCGGCAAAACCGACATATTTTTTGCAGAGCAGGAGAAGATTGCCGGATATAAACACAGTTTTGGGGAAATATGTGTTGACTCCGATGCCCTTACCATGAAGAGAAAAAGACCCGGTCGTTTCGTAGAAGACG
>JAYEIR010000223.1:0-10438 GCA_034660135.1 Thermodesulfobacteriota bacterium | reverse complement strand
AGCCTTCAGGGGAAGTTCCTGGGGTTTCTGCAACGCCATGAATTCATGCGCGTGGGAGGCCAGCAAATTTTAAAGTCCCGTTGCCGTATCATTGCGGCTACCAATCGTGACCTGGCTGCTCTGGTAAGGCAGGGCCAGTTCAGGGAAGACCTCTATTTCCGTTTAAGGGTTGTGAATATCCGTGTTCCGCCCCTTCGAGAACGTCTATCTTCTGTCCCAGATCTTGTGAACCATTTCCTGCAAAAGATCAACCTTGAATTAGGGACCGAAGTATCCAGGTTGCAGGAAGGCGTAATGGATCGTCTCGCAGCTCACAACTGGATCGGAAATGTGAGGGACCTGGAAAACGTGCTCGTAGAGGCAGTCGTGCGTGCTCGCGGTAAAGTAATACTTCTCGAAGAAGTTGAAAAGATCTTAGACATGAACAAGTCTCCTGTCCCCATGGGATTCTCGTCTTATTCCCTCATGAACATGGAAAAGGAACACATCAAAAAGATACTCTTACAGACCGGATGGAATCGGACTACTGCAGCAAGTATGTTAGGTATCTCTCTACCCACCTTGCGGAGCAAGATCCGGAAATACGGGATTCTTCCTCCTTACCCTCAGGCTTAAACAATATCTACGTCACTTCATATGAAAACATCTTTCTATCTATGAAAGATTCTTTCTAAAACCTCGTCTTCTCACGCATGAAGTCTTTTTTTATGTCTACCTCATATCTTTATATTTCAACTGGTTAAAAGAAACAGCATTTTGTGAGCAAGTCTGGCATGTTCCTTGCTGTTAAAGACATTCAAGTATCTTTTAAACGGATGGGCCGGCATGAAGATCAAGACGTTGAAAGAGCGGGAAAAAGAGCATCTTGAAGATGTGCTGGAAAAAACCGGGTGGGACATGGAAAAAACAGCCCGCCTCCTGCAGATTTCCCTTTCCGAGGTTAAGCAAAAGATCAGTGAACATGGGTTAGGAAAGCCTGTGGCCATATGATCTTTGTAATGTCAACATCCATTTTTCACAGAAAAGGAGGTATAGACATGAAGGGCAAAGATTTTCGGATTTTTTTGGTCCTCCTGGCAACACTCGTGTTAGTTCTGCCAGGCAGCAATGCTTTTGCTGGAAAGCCTATTGTTTTAGGCTGTCCTCTTTCCACCGCATTTCTTTATGGTTGGGATGCAGAAAGGGGGATCAAACTGGCAGTTGATGAGATCAACGCCAAAGGTGGTGTCAATGTGGGAGGGGTGAAAAGGCCTTTCAAAGTGGAGGTTATTGACACACGGGACCTGGAGCCGGGGGTGCCGGTAAGCGAGGCCCTTATGGCCGTGGAGAAGTTGATTCTTGAAAAACATGCAAACTTTATTCTTGGCGGTCCCGTACGTTCCGAGGCCGCACTTGCTACCATGGCCTTACTAAATAAATACAAAACGGTTTCTATTGTCACTACCGGCGTGTTGACTCCCAAGTATCACGCCATGGTAGCAAAACAGTATGACAAGTACAAATACTGTTTTCGAATCCACGGGGAGGCGAAACAGCTTGTTGGAGAGATACTGTCCTGTTTTAACGACCTCAAGAAAGAGTATGGTCTGGACAGGGTCTTTATTATTGTACAGGACGTATCTCATGCCCGGGGCGGAGGAAAGGTCTTAGGCAAGATAGCCGCCAAGAAGGGTTTTACCATAACCGGCATGGAAGTCTATCCCACCGGTACGACCGATTTCTCCATGGGTTTGCTCAAGGCCAGGAAAACCAAGTCTCAGATAATCAACATATGGATGGATATGCCTGAGAGTTCGATCCTTCTGAAGCAGTGGTATAATATGAAGATCCCGGCCCTTCCATTCGGCTCAACCCTTGCTGCGGCCGAGCAGCCTGGTTTCTGGAAGGCCACGGATGGTAAGGGAGAATATTGCCTTTGCAGTGTGGTCAATGCCGGTAATGCGCCCAGCAATGCAACACCGTGGACCATGAAATTCTATAATGCTTATGACAAAAAATGGGGTATCGAGCCTGAGGGTCTGGGAAGTTCCAGCAGTTATATGTCTGTCTATGTATTGAAAGATGCCATAGAGCGTGCAGGGTCTCTTGATCCTGACAAGGTCATTCCTGCACTTGAAAAGACAGATATGATGGGTGTTTACGGGAGGATAAGATTTGACCCGAAGAGCCACCAGATTATCCCCAGTTTTGACCCCAAAGAAGGTGCTGTAGGTACCATACTCCAGTGGCAGAAAGGGAAAAGGGTCGTTGTATTCCCCAAGAGTATTGCAACCGGCAGCATTGAATTGCCACCCTGGATGAAAAAATAGGACCGGATAGAATTATGGAAATCTTGATCTATGGCATCATTAACAGCGTTTCTCTGGCCTTTCTGGCATTAGGATTCGCACTGGTTTATGGAATCAGTCGAGTCCCGAACTTTGCACACGGGGCCCTTTACGTGGTGACGGGTTTTATTACCTGGAGTCTGCTTAATACCCTGGGACTCAATTACCCGCTCAGCATTGTTATTGCCATAATCATCATTGGTGTGGTCGGAGCGCTCATTTATCAGTTTATCCTTATTCGTGTACGTGGAATGGCCATCTCCGAGATCGTTGCATCCTATGCTATCGGCCTGGCCATTCTGGAAGGATTGCGCTGGGGGGGATTTAAGGGGTTGACTTACACTCTTCCCGTATTTATTGAGGGGAGCATTAATATTGGTGATATCCCTGTAGATTACCACAGGATCCTTGTGGTCGGGATTGGTGCTGCCGTGGTTACAGCGCTGTGGGCCTTCACTCATTTTACCCGTGTAGGTCTGGCACTGAGGGGGATGGCCCAGGATGAACGCGCCGCATTGATGCTGGGCATTGATTCGGATCGCATGGCATTAGTGGCCATGGGATTGGGATCCATGCTTGCCGGTCTTGCCGGAGTTGTTTTGCTTCCGCTGGGAAACATCGTGGTGGAAGCCGGGTATAATGTCCTGATGCTGGCCATTGCCGTTTGTATTGTGGGGGGCTTGGGTAGTTGGGTTGGTGCAGTTCTGGCGGCCTTTCTCATAGGTTTTGCACAGATCCTCACCGTGGTATACTGGGGGGCGCACTTCCAGATGGTAGTGGCATTACTGGCAATCATCCTGACGCTGATTTTTCGACCCTCTGGTCTTTTTGGCCAGCAAAAAGAACTGGAAGAAAGGGTGTAGAAAGTGGAAATTGAAAGTCGTCGTAAAGAAAGGCTTGATAGAGGAATAAAGGTACGTTCGGATGGGATCTATGCCGTAATGTCCTGGCGAGAATTGTCTTATCTGACCCTGCCGAGGCTTGTTTTAATTTTGGGCATGCTGGTGTTGCCTTTTGTCGTGCCGAGCGTCTACTGGCAGAGGGTGATCTGCATCGTCTGCATTTATGCACTGCTTGCCCTGAGTTTTGATCTCCTGGCCCATTTTTTGGGTCTGGTGTGTCTGGGAGGGGCCTTTTTTATCGGTACCGGCGGTTATATTGCCGCGATCCTGAATACTTCATTCGGGCTCCCTCCCTTTTTGACTATTCCTATTGCAACCGTAGTGGGGGGAGTTATCTGTACTGTGCTCTTGTTCCCCTGCCTCCCCCTCAGGGGGGTCTATTTCGCTATTGTGAGTCTCATGTATCCATTGATACTGGCACGGGTTATCGAGGCATTAGATATCCTTGGGGGTACGGATGGTATCATGGGTGTAGATGGTTTCACCAGCGGCTGGGTTGAGCAGTATTTTCTGATACTGATGGTGCTCTTGTTCCTTTTCGGCATAAGGAGGCTGGTCAACGAGGATATCGGCCTTGTTTTCCGTGCGGTCAAGGATAATGACCAGGCAGTAAGGGCATCCGGGATGAATATCAGTTTTTATAAGGCCCAGGCCGTATTCATTGCCTCAGCCATGGGATGTCTGGGTGGTGCGTGTCTTACCCATATCTATATGTGGGCAGGGATTTCATTGTTCGCGCTGGATTTCTCCATTATTCCCATTGCAGCTACGGTTATCGGCGGGGCAGGCACTCTGGTGGGGCCGGTGTTGGGCTGTTTTATCCTCGTGCCGATTTCAGAATTGCTGCGGGAGTTTGGAACACTGCGGATCGTGTTTTATTCCCTGATACTGATGGGGTTTATTGTCTTTCGGAGTGAGGGAATCATGGTTTACGGTACACGAAAATATGAACAGTTTGAGAGGTGGGTCAAAGTATGAGCAAAGAACCTATCCTTAAAGTGCGTGAGGTGACCAAGACCTTCGGTGGGGTATTGGCACTGAACCGGGTCAGCTTTGAGGTCAATGAAGGGGAAATACTGGGAATCATCGGACCGAACGGGTCAGGCAAGACGACTGCGATTAACTGCATAACCGGATTCATCAAGATGACATCCGGAAATGTCATGTTCAAGGGAAAGAATATTAAAGGTAAGGCCGCCCATAAGATTGCGGACATGGGTCTCACCCGTACATTTCAGATTATGCGACCCTATTACAGTCTGCCTGCTTACAAAAACCTGGTGATCCCCCTGTTCTCACCAAGGGCCAAACGCACGGGCGGGTGGAGAGGTGGAGGCAAACTCGGTGACAGAGATACGGTAAGCACTGACATCCTGGAAGAGATCGGTTTTGAACGGGAGTCCAATGTCCCCTATAAGCTTGCTTCCACGCTGCCGACCGGGTATCTCAAACGCCTTGAGCTTGCCCGGTGCCTTGCCCTGAAGCCGGAAATGATCCTTTGTGATGAGATCTTTTCAGGCCTGAGCATGAGTGAGATTGCAAGCATGGTCCCACTCATTGAGCGCCTTCAGATGGATGGCATTACGATGATCATGATTGAGCATCGGCTGAGAGAACTATTCCAGGTGGCCAACAGGGTCATGGTATTGAATTTCGGGGAAAAGTTGATCGAGGGGACCCCTGAACATGTCATGGCCGATGACAGGGTAAAAGAGGCATATTTTGGGTCAGAAGAGGTTGAGGAGGTATGAACCATGCTTGAAGCTACCGGTCTGATGGTCTTCTATGAAAACATGCTGGCCCTTAATAACGTCAGTATCAGGTGTGAGGACAAACAGATTGTAGGCGTATTCGGTGCCAATAGCGCGGGGAAATCCACCCTTATGTACACGCTTTCGGGTATCATGCAGGATATCGAAAAAAAGGAGCGTATGGCCGGTGGTGAGCGGATTACCGTTATGGGGCAGGTACGCTATATGGGCGAGGATATCACGGGCCTTAAACCCAGCAAACGGGCAAGAAGTGGAATTGTCCTCTGCCCGGAAAGGCGCAGGATTTTCAAGGAGAGCACTGTCCTCGAAAACCTGAGTATTGGCGGGTACCTGGCCTCCCCATCTCAGGCCAAAGAAACACTGGAATATATTTTTGAAGTATTCCCGGCCCTTGCAAAGCTCAAGAAAAGGGTGGGGGGATTTCTGAGCGGTGGAGAACAGCAGATGCTGGCTATTGGGCGGGTCCTGATGGCACAGCCAAAACTTGTACTATTAGATGAACCGCTCCTGGGTCTGAGCCCCCGGATACAGGCCGAGCTTGTAAAGACCATCAAGGGAATCTGCCGGGAAAAGGGCCTGTCGATCATTGTGACGGAACAGTATGCCCGTCCGGTCCTCCCGATTGTGGATTATGCCTTTATTCTGGAAAACGGGGCCGCAGTCATGGAAGGGACCCGTGAGGAACTGTTGGACAATCCGGATGTCCGGTCTGCCTATTTTGGGGTGTAGAATCAGGTAACTTTTCACCGGGTCAGGTGTCGGTGGATTGAGATTTAGAAGACGATCAAGGAGTATCATAGACCATGAAAATCAGTGAGGGAGAACTGGAAAAAGAGTTGACCTTTACCCGTTTCGACCGGATGACCGAGAAATATCCGGACCGGAGTGCAGTGATCTATCTCGGGGAGAGTTTCTCTTATACCCGCCTTCGTGATTTGAGCGAGAGATTCGCGGGTGCGCTATCAGAAATGGGTGTAAAGAAAGGCGACCGCGTCATAATTTACATATCCAACTGTATACAATGGGTCATCGCCTTTCTTGGGATACAGAAACTCGGTGCCGTAATTGTGCCGGTTTCCCCGATATATACGTCATTTGAAGTTGAATATATGGTCAAAGACTCAGGTGCGGAGACGGTCATTTGTCTCGATACCAATTTCGGGTATGTCAAAGAGGTCTTTGCCAGGACAGGGCTCAAGAGGGTAATTGTCACAAATCTGGTGGATCTTCTTCCCTTCTGGAAGAGGTATTTGGGTGTTCTTTTTGACAAAATTCCCCATGGCAAGGTGGAACGAGACAATAATGTCTATACCTTCAGGTCCCTGTTAAGACATCCTCCTTTGAAAACAAAGGTTGAAATAGACCCGTGGAAGGATTTATCCTATATTCTTTATACCGGCGGGACCACGGGATTTCCAAAGGGTTGTCCAGGGAATCACATAGGTATGACGTCATATGTCCATGACGTAACGGAAGATGTGGCAGGTGAGCATCTCAAAGAAGGGGAGGATGTCTATATCGCAGTCAACCCCCTGTTTCATATTATGGCCGTTGGCTTGTTTATGGCAATTGGACTGAATAAGGGCAATACAACCTTGCTTATGCCCATACCACAGGTAGACGGTGTTATGGAGACGATACAGCGTCACCATGCCAGGTGGTTCCTGGGTGTTCCAGCCCTTTACCGGATGATATTGGAGAATGACCGTGTTGATCAATATGACCTCAGTTCCCTGAGGTATTGTTATAGTGGCGGAGACGTTTTGCCTGTGGAGGTCTTCCACCGCTGGGAGAAAAAATTTGGGGCGCCCATATACCAGGTTTATGGGTCCACCGAGGCGGGCCATGTAACCTACAGCCGCATTGATGGGCATCCTAAGCCCAACACTATCGGGCTCCCGCTGCAAAGCAGAGAATGTATTGTGGCAGATCCTGAAACACTGGAACCGGTTCCAGTCGGCGAAAGCGGCGAACTTCTCGTCACATCACCCTACACCTTGAAGGAATACTGGAACAAACCGGACGAGACAGAGCATTCCTACGTGGAGATTGATGGAAAGATGTTTTATCGAATGAGTGACTTTGTTTCCCAGGATACTGACGGTCAATTCGTATATGTAGAACGTGCTGCCGATATAATAAAGCACAAGGCTTATCGTGTATCGGCCTCAGAGGTGGAAGCGATTCTCCAGGACCATGAGACGGTCATAGGAGCCTGTGTGGTGGGCATTCCTGACCCCAAGGTTGGAGAACGGATAAAGGCCATGGTTGTCTTAAAAGAAGATGCCAGGGGTGTGAGCGGAACGGATCTCATCAGGTGGTGCCGTGAAAGACTGGCTCCATATAAGGTCCCTTCATATGTTGAGTTTAGGGACATGCTGCCCAAGTCCAAGGTGGGAAAGCTGCTGAGGAGGGAAATCAGGGATGAGGAACGCCGGCGAATCGGCAAAGAAACGAAGAAATAATTCTGGAGGGTGATATGCGAGAGAGCGTATTGAACAATAAACGCCTGTTGGCGGTTGATGATGAACCTGATGTCCTGGATACCCTGGAAGAGCAGTTAGAAGAATTCCCAGGTCTGATATTGGATAAGGCCACGGATTATGATACCGGCTATCATCTGCTCAGATCGTGGACATATGATCTGGTGATATTAGACATTATGGGAGTTCGCGGTTTTGATCTCTTGAGCGCTGCCGTACACCTGGGTTTTCCAACGGTCATGCTGACTGCCCATGCCTTTTCCAGGGATGCACTCAAAGAATCAATCGAGATGGGTGCGAGGGCCTATCTGCCAAAGGAAAAGATGACGGAAATTGTTTCATTCCTTGAAGACGTGCTCACCCACGGATACAAGACAGGCTGGAAGCATTTATTTGAACGACTCGGCGCCCATTTCAATGTCTCGTTTGGCCCTCAGTGGCAGAAGGGTGAAAAGGCTTTCTGGGAGGAGGTTGCCTCAGGAAATTACGAGCCTGAGCCGGTTATCCTGGTTAAGTAGTGTCCATCCTTGTGAGGCCTTATCCTGAATTCCGAGTTTTTCCCCTGCCCGTCATATCAGGATAGGCTTCACAACGTACCACGTAAGCCTTTTTCATGATCACATGCCTGTAAACCCCGCTTTATTGAGCAGATACCTTTCTGTGATAAAAAAAGATAAAATTCTTGTTTTGATGCCCCGCTTCTTGCGGTGGTGGAGTTCATTCACCTTGTTTGCATTTGTCCCCGCTTTTTACATAAATTTGCTTATAATGTACTAAAAAGAAAGGAGGAAGAAGATGGATGTCTTAACCGCTATTAAAGAGAGAAGAAGTTGCCGGAGTTTTGCGGCTGAACCGGTCAGCGAGGAAACTATTGAAAAGGTTCTGGAAGCAGCCGTATGGGCGCCTTCTCCCCTGAATACTCAGCCTTGGGAGTTCGTCGTTATCACAAAAAAGGAGACAAAGGAAAACCTGTTTTCGGAGGCTGAAAGATGCATAAAATGGGGGTTGGAAAGAAGTGGCTGGAAGTGGCTGGGAGGCTATAGAGCAGATTTCTTGAAATCAGCCCCTGTTATAATCGCCGTAATAGGCGATCCAAAGAAAACAGGCATTGACATGTTCCAGGAAGAAGGTAAAGTGGGCTATCAGCATGCCTGTGCTGCAGCCATTCAGAATATCCATCTGATGGCATATGCCTTGGGTCTTGGCAGCCTCTGGTTCACCTTTTTTGACAAAAAAGCCGTGAGAAAGATACTCAACATTGATCCTGGAAAGACCCCCCTGGCACTGGTATGTCTTGGCAAACCAAGCGGTGAACTGGTACAGACAAATAGAAAAGATGTGAAAGATAAAATAACGTATATACGTTGATTTGGCAACAAGCTTTGTAACAGCTCAACAACTATCGGCATACGAGACAGGCACCGGGATCTCTTTTAAAATGTCGCATAAACAACGGCTTACAGTTACCAGCTCACAGTTGAAAAACCGGTAACTGGTAACCGGTAACTGTGAACCGTTAAGGCCAAGCTGCTGCTCTAAGGATTCGAGGATTCGAGTGCAATTATTTACCCCTTGAATCCTTTACCCCTCGATCCCTTGAATCCTATCTCTTTCAATTGAGGCAGATCTTCGTGGCTTTTTAAAAGAGATCCCTCTGCCCTCTGTTAGTAAGGCCTAAAGGTAAAATTAGAAAATTGATGTGAATCCTTGAACGGTTACATATATTGGAAGGAGTAGGCTATGAAGACCACGATGGTTATTCCCTCATACTGGCGGCGTGAAGAGGCTCTCGAAACAAAAGAGAGTGATACGATCTACGATCATCCCACACCAGTTGACGAGGATGGTACGCTCGCCCGCGCACTCGAGAGTATCAGCACCCTTCATGACAAGGATTTCGATCTAATAATCATTGCCGCTTCTAATGCACGGGATGTGGAGAAAAAGGTTGAGCAAAAGGTGCGTGACATTCTCTCCGCTACTCCGGTAGATGTTCCGGTCTATCTGTTCAGCCATTCCCACCTGCAAAACATGCATCTTTGTCTCAAAGAGGCCGGTGGGGAAGAATATATGCATCTTCTCAAGCTAAGCGGCTACTCAAACATTCGCAATTTATGTCTGTTTCTGCCCCATGTGCTGGATTCTGAGATCGCGGTATTGATTGATGATGACGAAATTTTCGAAGACCCGCAATTCATTAGAAAGGCTCGGGAGTTCATTGGAAAGACAATTGATTCCGATTTTATTGGAGCAGTGGCAGGCTATTATCTCCAGCCCGACGGTGACTGGCGCCTCCAACATGAAAGAAAGCCATGGATGAAACATTGGGACAAGCTTGACAAAATGAACGAGGCCTTCGAGCAGATAATCGGCCATGAGCCCCGCCTCAAGCAGACGCCATTTGTTTTTGGCGGCAACATGATTGTCCACCGCGATATTTTCCGCCTGATTCCGTTTGATCCGATTGTTACCCGTGGCGAGGATATCGATTACCTGATTAATATGCGCATGCACGGGTACAAATTTTTCCTTGATAACACCCTGGCCATCAAGCATCTGCCGCCGCCCAAAACTCATCCCACGTGGAAACAACTCAGGGAAGACATCTTTCGGTTTGTTCGTGAACGTGCAAAGCTTCGTTCTCAGGAGCCTCTCCATGGTATGGTAACGGTCACCGCAGAAGAACTGGATCCCTATCCCGGGGCGTTTCTGAAGGATGACCTTGAGCAAAAGATAGCTGATGCCTGCCGGATCCTTGCCGATATCTACCGCAAAGATGGCAACGAGGAGGATGCAATTGAAACATTACGTAATATCGAGATTGTCCGTATTGAGGCCGCAAAAAAGGAAAACAATTTCCGCAGATTTATGGAGTTGCAGCATCAGTGGCGAAAAATGATGCAGTTGACTGGCAGAAAGGATGTTAGAAAAAAGCTGCAGGAAATTCTATAATT
>JAYEIR010000222.1:0-10502 GCA_034660135.1 Thermodesulfobacteriota bacterium | reverse complement strand
GCCTAAAGTTTAAAGTGCCTAAAATGCCTAAAGTTAAAGGACATTAGCCCTTTTGGATGCCGATTGAGTTGGCCAAAACAAGCCTATCTTTTTTTCAAAATTGTAACGCCAAAAGCGTACCACAACTGGCTCATCGCGGATTAGCGTGAAAACCTATCTCTAACAACCAAATGAGTCGGGGCCAAAGGTGATCGAACAAACCAGTCTCGGACGCAGAAGTGGCCGTTATTCCAAGGAAAGTAGGAATCCATACGCTTCGAGAAACCTGGATTCCGTGGCAAGCACGGAATGACGTTAAGCTCTTTTTATATATGCATCACGCTAATCCGTGATGAGCCCCACAACTTTAGGCACTTCTATTGACCACCAAATAGGGCAAAGCCAATGGATTGTTGAAACCGGCTCTACTGATTTCCTTTTTCCTTTTTTAGAATCCACCGAACCGCATGAAGGAGATCCCCGGCAATATGAACAGGTTGGAACGGGGAATGAGGAAGTACGTGCTCCACATCTCCCCGCCCGTAACCGGTAGTAACCATAATTCCTTGAACATTCGCCCGATGCGCCAGTTCAATATCCGAACAGCGGTCGCCAATGACATAGGAATTCTCCATGTCAATCGCGAATTTCTCGCAGGCCTTCTTTATGAGGCCCGTCCCGGGTTTTCTGCAATCACACTCAATGCTATATTCCGGCACCGTGCCTTTCGGATAATGAGGACAGAAAAAGATCCCGTCAAAGACAGCTTGTTCCATTTCCAGTAATCTGTTCATGCGGGCGTGAACCTGGTCAACCAGCCCAATTGGGAAATAGCCACGGGCAACCCCTGATTGATTGGATACAATAATTGCAAGATAATTGCTCCTGTTCAGGAGTCTTATGGCCTGAGCAGCGCCAGGGAGGAGGACAAACCGGCTGATATGGTTTATATATCCCATCTGTTCATTTATGGTGCCATCCCTGTCTATGAAAACAGCAGGCTTCCTCATCCGGTCCTCTCCATTAATTTGTCCATTTCATTCCAAACTTCATCCGGTTTGATATCCAACATGCAGCGATGATCCAGGGGACACTTAGGTTTCAGACAGGGGGAACATTCAACATCATCATGCCTGACAATCCTCGTCCTGGGTCCGAGCGGTCCTGTGGCAACAGCGTCGGTCGGGCCGAAAATGGCCACCGTGGGCACACCAAGACCTGCCGCGATATGCATAAGTCCGGAGTCATTTGTCACAAAAAACTTGCACAGGCTGATCAGACCCATGGCCTCTCCAAGGGAGGTCTGACCGCAGAGATTTAATGACTTATGGCTCATGGAATCGCATAAGGCCCTACAAATATCCATCTCCTTACGGCTCCCCATTACCATTACCCTGGCATTCCACTTTTCAACAGCCCGGTCTCCGATTGCGGCAAACCTCTCAGGAGGCCATCGTTTGGCAGAACCAAAAATGGCGCCGGCGTTGAGACCAACCAGAAAATCATCCTCTTCAATACCCCTCGAATGCATAATCATGCGGGCCTTTTGCAGATCTTCCCGGGATACATACAGGTATGGATTCCGGCTTGCTGACTTCCAGCCCATTGCTTTCAGGAGTGATGAATAGTAGTCTACCTGATGGACCTTAAGCACCTCTTCAGTTCTAATAACCTTGTGAGTCAGCAGAAATCCACGTCCATCAGTATTGTAGCCGACCCTGAACCTGACATCGCCGAGATAGGCCAGGAGGGCAGCTTCAAAGGCATTTTGAAAAAGTATTGCCAGATCGAACTTCTTTTTTCGAACTAATCTAACAACCCGGATTATTTCTCCAAGACCTGTGAGAGCCCCTTCCCCTTTTCTATAAGCGATCACGTTATCTACAGCAGGATGGTTCTCGAACAGGGGCATCACCCATGGCTTTGCAAGGACGGTTAAGGAACTCGCAGGGAAATTCTCCTTAAGCGCCTCTAAGGCAGGCATGGTCATGACCACGTCACCCACCCAATTGGTTGCACGAATCAGGATATGTCTGATATCTGCCTTGTCAATTTTTTTGTTACCAACAACCTTCAGCATTTCATGCTCAATCATCCGGAAGCATGCAAGAGTTCTTTGTCTTCCAGCGCCTGTGAAACCAGAACCACTGTTCCGGGTATTGCCTGACATATTTTTCGATAATTGCAGTAAAGAGGGCGGTATTTTCCTCTATATCTCTAATCTTGTCACCGGTCCTTACCAATTCTACTTCTTTCTCAAAAACAATTCGATATCTTCCGTCCGGTTGTCTTATCGAAAATATCGGAACAACCGGGGCACCTGTCTTCAAAGCCATGAAGGCAAGGCCTTTATTGGTACAGGCCGGTATCCCCATGAATGGAACAAAAACTCCTTCATACCAGTCAACACTCTGGTCCAAAAGGATTCCTACAACCCTGTTCTCCTTTATGGCCCTTATTATCTTTCTCAAGGCACGCTGTTTGTGTATTATCTCTGTTCCAAATTGAGAACGCAAATCCCGAATCAGATGGTCGGCAGGTGGAAAATCAAGGGGTCTCGCCACTATGGAGCCGTTTGTTGCAAACCTCAGGGATGTAGCGGCAGACATAAGCTCCCAGTTCCCAAAGTGAGCAGTAAGGGCAAAGCCCCCCTTGCCTTTCTTTATGGCCGAAAGCAGATTTTCTTCGTTCTGGAAAACAACATACTTGTCCAGGTTACCCGGCCTGAGTCGCAGGATGTGAGGGACCTCAAATAACATCTGGCCGAAATGTATAATTATGCGCCTGTTCAGGTCCTCTATCTCAGACTCTGACATGTGACGGCCAAAGACCTGATGCAGATTATCGAGAGAGACCATTTTACGGCCTAACGGCACCCTGGCAAATGCCCTGCCCAGGACCCGGCCAAGGAACTGCCCGGCACGAAAAGGAATCAGTGATAATAACCGGATGAAGACGTAGATCAGGTTATATATGACCTGTGAGACGTGTTGCTTTTCCAATACTGGCATTCTTGATTATCCCAAAAAATTCATCTTGCCTGGACAGGAGGTCAAATTCAATACATAGATAGCCTATTTCCGGGTAGTTCGACATAAAAGAGAAAACCCTCATCCAATCCTTTTCCGTCGTGAGAATATAGTCTGCCCCGCACTCTTCCTTCTTGCGAATCAAGACCTGGATTTCATCTCTCGTGTACCGGTAATGGTCCCCGAACCCCTTGAAACACACAACATGCGCTCCGAGCTTCGTTAAAGTCCGCCTGAACGCATCCGGCCGGGCTATGCCGCCAAAGGCAAGCACACGCTTTCCCTTTAAGAATTCAGGCCCGTGGATCTCATTCAAACAGGGTAACACAACTTTCTTCGGCAAATGATCCGCACGAAACAGAGGCATTCCCGAAAACCTTGACCTAAGGAAATTCAACCCTGCTTCTCCGGGGCTACCATTGTCAAATCGTGTAAGGATAACGGCATCCGCCCTGGCCAAGTTATCAAGAGGTTCTCTTAGAGGCCCCCATGGCAACGAATGACCGTTACCAAAAGGATCCGCAGCATCCATCAGCACAAGATCAAGGTCTCTCTCCAATTCAAGGTGCTGAAACCCGTCATCCAGAACAAAAAAGTCAGTGCCAAACTTTTTGTGGGCGAACAATCCGCCGAGGTAGCGCTTCTTAGACAAGACCACGGGGACACCCGGGAGGTTTTTCGCAAGGAGATAAGGCTCGTCTCCTGTCTCCGTGGGATCACCTATGATGTTTTCACCATCGGAAACCTCAAAGACCTTGCTTTTGTACCGCCCGCCATAGCCTCTGGAAAGCACAGCCACCCGGTACCCCTGGTTCAGGGCCCATTTTGCGAGCATAACTGTGGCAGGGGTCTTACCAGTCCCCCCAGCCGTTAAGTTACCAACGCTCACGACAAAACCAGGCAGAGATTTTCTTTTGAAAAATCCGTGCCTGTAAGCCAGGAAACGAAGCTTGAGACCAAGGCCATAAAGAACAGAAAAAACCGCCAAAAGACAGGTCCAGGGCCCAACGCCTCTTTTCCAGTGAACTTGGGACCAGTCAGGTCCAAAACCATGATTTCTACCAAACAAGAAGACCCCCAATATTACAGACCCCATTAAGTAGTCGAGTGGTCGAATAGTTAATTGGCTAAAATCATAGACCTATTCGCTTTCAGCAAGAAAATTTGACATTCGTTGTCTCCATACTTGTAACTCCTTGAAATCAGAATAATAATTTTCGGCTCAACTAATTAATGCCTGAGCGAAAACCTCGAAATATAGTTTCCCGGCTTTGTTATAAACCTTCAATATCTTGAAATTACGTTCTTTTTTGAATCCGCAATCCAAAACCCAAAACCCAAAATCGTGTCTGAACAGGGTTTTCGTTCAGGCACTATATATGTGACACAACCCTTTCCAAGGCACCTCGGTTGTTCTCAACAAATCTTTTTGCAAGACTGCCCATCCTTGTCCGCTTGTCAGCATCTCCGAGAAGCATTTTCATTACGTCAAAAAGCTCATCGCCATTCTGCACCCGGCTTCCTCCACCGGCTTCCTCCAGGGATTCCGCCATCACAACAAAATTGTGTGTGTGAGGACCAAAAACAACAGGACAACCAAAACTGGCAGGCTCAAGCAAATTGTGCCCCCCGATGGGCACCAGGCTGCCCCCTACAAAGCTCACCTTGCCAAGCCCGTAAATACGCCCGAGTTCACCCAGGGTATCAAGGATCAAGATATCATAGGCGCTCCTGTAGTTACCGGCCCCAATAGCTGAAAGCTCACTCCTCAATATGGTCATGAATCCCGCTTTCTGTGCCATATCTAAGATCACGCCCGACCGTTCAATATCTCTCGGCGCAAGGATAAGGCGCAAGCGAGGAAAAGTGAGGCAGAGACGCTTGAATACTTCTATCAGGACCTCTTCCTCACCCTGGTGAGTACTACCGGCTACCCATATCAAATCTTCTGGTTCAAATCCAAGGGCAGACAGATTCCCCCGGCGCTCCTCCTCATTCATCGGGGCCCAATCACGGTCAAACTTGATATTCCCTGAAACCACAACCTTCTCAGGAGGCCTTATTCCTACATCCAATAGTCTCTCCCTGTCCAGCTTTGATTGCATAAGGCATATGTCAAACGGTTCAAAAGCCCTCCTGGTCAAGAGAGGGAACCTGAGATAGCACCTGAGAGTCCGCGGAGAAACGCGACCGTTAACCAGGATACTCCTTATCCCCTTCTTCCTCATATAATCAAGCACCCCAGGCCATATATCCGTTTCAATAAGGATAAAGACAGCCGGCCTGACGTAATTAACCATACGTCGGACACACCACCAGAAATCAAGCGGCATTGTTAAAATGGCCTCGACCTTGCCCTCCAATTCCTTTTGCGCAATGGCCATGCCCTTGGAAGTGGTCACGGAAAAAACAACACCTCTGTCAGGGTATTTATCTGCAAGAGACTTTACCAGCGGAAGCGCTGAAATAACCTCCCCCACAGAGAGCGCATGGATCCATATATTACCATTTCCAAGGGAAGCCGCGGGCAGGATCAATGCGAGTCTTTCAAGGGATCGTCTTTTTCCTATCAATGGAACAAGGGGAATGCAAAGAAAAAGAACGAGTGTCCATAAAAAATCATACAGGAACATTAGCATGGTGATGATCTTTCCTTCAAATCCTTATCGGGAGTTCTATAATAAACCTTGTCCCTTTTGGAGTGTTATCCTGAACCCTGATAAATCCATTATGGTCCGTGATTATGGTATTCACAATAGCAAGCCCTAAGCCTGTTCCATGTTTTTTCGTGGAAAAGTACGGCTCAAACATCCTCACCTTGTGCTCTGGAGAGACACCTTTTCCATTATCCG
Source organism: Thermodesulfobacteriota bacterium (assembly GCA_034660135.1). GTDB lineage: Bacteria > Desulfobacterota > DSM-4660 > Desulfatiglandales > Desulfatiglandaceae > JAYEIR01. The sequence goes on along the minus strand of JAYEIR010000222.1, from coordinate 4,642 downwards.
CGACCTCGATCCGAACCGTCTGGAGCACCTTGTCATACTCCAGACTAACAGTCACTTTCCCCTTGCCGTCAGTTGCCTCAATTGCATTGTCCAGGAGATTAATCATGACTCTTTTTATTTGCTCTCTATCAAGATTAAAGACAGGCACATCCTTTGAACCCTTCAAAGAAAACCCAACACCTTTGTGTGCTTCTTTATAGAGACTGATAGCTTCCAGCATGATCTTACGGATATCCGCCGGCCCAGGATTTGACGCGGGCATGCGGGCAAAGTTCGAGAATTCGTTTACCAACCGCTTTAATTCCTCGACCTGCCGTATGATCATCCCGGTGCATTCTTCAAATACCTTCATGTCCTTGGCGTCCAGCTTATCTCCATACCTTTTTCTCAGTCTCTGGGCCGAAAGCTGGATAGGCGTTAGAGGATTCTTGACCTCATGTGCTATGCGTCTCGCCACCTCCCGCCATGCGGCCATGCGCTGAGCCTTTTCTATGTCCGTCAAATCTTCGAAAACAGCGACAAGGCCAAGGTAATTTCCCCGGTCATCACTAAGCACATTCAGAAATACGAGCAACGTCAATCTCTTGCCTTCGACGGATAACCTGATTTGTTTCTTCAAAAAGCCCTTCCGGAAAAAACCTTCATCCCCCAGGATCCCCTCAATTATCTTTGTGTGATTCTCTGGAAGGATTTCTTTGTAATTCTTTCCGATAATCATATTCGCTTTAATGTTCAACATCCTCTCTGCAGATTTGTTGATGGTGAAAATCTTCCCGTCAGCATCAGCAGAGACCACACCAGCTGCCACATTTGCCAGGACTACCTCCATGTACAACCGTCTTTGTTCCAGCTCGAAATTGCTCCTTATCAGTTCCTTGTTGGCCTCCTCAAGTTTATTTTTACCGGTTTTAAGGTCCATGGTCATTCTGTTGAATGAGTTGACCAGTCCCCCTATTTCATCCTTTGCCTCAAGGTCAATGAAAAAATCATAGTCCCCTGAAGCAATCCGGTTTGTTGCTTCAGCCAGCTCTTGAATTGGTATAGTAATCTCCCTCGAAAGATAGAATCCAAACCAAATTGATGAGAAGATTATCAGAAAAGTAACAATGGATAAGGCAATCAAATGACTTAGTTTTATCGGTTTCTTCAACATCTTGAGTTGACGGTATTCCTGAAGCCCTTTTGAAATTGCATTCAACCGGTTGACAAATCTGCCGGGAATAAATTTTGACAGGGCAATAAGAGCAACTACTGCCTTTGACTCGGTCCTTGAAAAGACAGGAACGACCCCGCTGACGAGATCTCCGTGAGGGAAGGGTTGAATTATCTGTGTATCCGTGCCTTTCTCAAAGCTTTTTCTCAAAATATCCGAGCCCGGACCTTTGAAAGTACTCAAATCAATCCTGTCATCCCGTGACTCAGACCTGAGGGCCAGCTTTCTCGAAAAGACCTGAATGCAAGCCAGACTGTATTCCTTGCGTTTTTCTTGAATAAATTTTTCCAGTTCCTCTTGTCTGGAAAGCAGCATAAAACCTTCGTAGCTGATCACCCGGCTGAGATTATTGCCAAAAGAAAGAATATCATCTGTAATTTCCTTATAATAATCCTGGCCCACCTCCAGCGAATTCTCCAAAGACTGCTCTATTTGAAGGTTGAACCAATATTCGATGGATGAAGAAATGAATTGCACGGAGACAAAGAAAAGAATAATCGTCGGCAACAGTGAAAGGGTAATAAAGGCCAAGACCAGTTTGGTCCTGAGTTTCGCACCCATTATATTCTTTTTTCTTTCAAAGAGCAGCTTTACAACATTCCTGACCGTAAAAAAAAGGAGAAGCAGAAGTAAAATAACGTTAACATTTATTAACGCAAAAATTAGGATGCTGTTTGAAATGGGAAGATCCAGTCCCAATTCAAAGACACGTGTGCCAAGATAGGTAAGGAAGGAGATCACCAAAAACAGGGAGATAATCAAGTATCTTTCCCTGCGTCGCCTTTTGGAATCAGGACTTTCGGATTTTAAATAATCTTTCATGACAGGAGAACCGAAGATTGCCGGATAACCGCCTCGAAGGCGGATCTTCCGGTTATCAATATCTGAATTCCACAGTATACCAGTCGGTCTCAAAATCCCACAAAGAGAGAAAGAAAAAAACATAATGGAGATAAAAGGGGAGTCTTATTGTATCAAGTTCGGCCATCATACACACCTTGTAACGAGCACCTCTGCGAAGGTTGGAGAGCTCCGTGACCCTTAACCCCACAATTTCCGACATTAACTCCTTGGCTTCATTGAAATCTTGAACAAAGATTGGCTTGTCATCTCTTTCCGACAGCCTCACTTTATAGATCTTTTTGAGATTATCATACTGTATGTTGTGGCTCACTTGAAGGTCAGCTATCATCTTATCCAAGGAGAAATCTCTTATCTCATAAAGTCTTACGAAAAACGTGAAAGTCGTATTGATCCCATTCTCAATAGCCCTATTCATCTCCTCGGTAAAACAGTCTCTCACAGTAAAATAGATCAGGATGTGGTCCCTTGTATTGGTGACCACAATATCTGTCAGGCGTGCCTCATCCGACCATGCCGGCGTAGTCAGAAACGAGACAATCAGAAAAATTATTATACCTGTTCTTTTGCACACGAATGACCTGATATTCATCTCTCCTTTACCTTATTCAGAGCTCGTCAGATAGTTGAAAAGCTGGCGGTTTTATTGAGTTGATTAGTTCTATTTGTTTAACTAATTAAAAAATTGGCATCCTTCATAAAGGCACAGAAGTAGTTTACACTTTTGAGCACAAAAATTGGCCGCAAAAAGGCACAAAAAGCGCAGAAGGTTTTAAATCTTAACAACAATATGCTTATTGTAGGTGCTCTCTCCTAACAATAAGTTGGCACTATCTTAAGTGTGACAAATTAATATTCTTGCGCCTTTTGCGCCTTTTTGCGGCCATCTGGAATTTATGGCTCATTCTGAGCAAGTGTAAAGCGATAAATGAAGGATGCCGAGATAATAGCAACCACTTAACAAGATCTACAGGAAAAGGCCGGCAGCACTATTCATGTAATACAAGACCCCATAAATCGAAAATAATAATAGTTGAGAGGCTAACGAAATGCAAGCCATATTAGGACTATCCAGCAATTGAAATCTCGGCTTCATTCCGCATGTAACGGGGGGAACTTTCAGGCAGGTCTGCAAAAAAAGCGGGCCACCTCATATATGAGATAACCCGCTTTTCAATTATTGATTAACTCTGCTTTTCAAGCAGGCAAAGGATCAAGAGCTCCAAAGGTCGGGATTTTCACGCTGTTCCTGGAACACTCTTCCGATGTATCGAATGTCATGACCTTCCAGTGTCTCGTAGACTCGATAAATTTACGCAACATGTACTGATTAAGAAAATGGCCTGATTTTTCTACCACAAAATGGCCAATGACAGGAGATCCAATAACGGAAAGATCTCCAATAAAATCAAGAAGTTTATGCCTTACAAATTCGTCCTTGTATCTTAGTCCGTCTTCATTGATGATCCTGAATTCGTCAATAACAACAGCGTTGTCAAGAGACCCTCCCTTGGCAAACCCATTCTCTTTAAGGGTCCGAACATCACTCAGGAAACCGAAAGTCCGCGCCTTGCTGATTTCCCTTACAAAATCCCTGCCTGAAAAGGTCAGCCGATATTCCTGGTTTCTCAAGAGGGGATGTTGGAAATCAATCATATAACTAATCTTGAGTTCCTTTGATGGATGTATGGCAACAGATCGGTTCCCATCATCAATTTTGAAAGATTTCTTGACCACGATGAATTGCTTTGCAATTTTTTGTTCCCTGATACCGGCACTCTTGAACATGAAGACAAAGGGTGCCGCACTCCCGTCCATAATGGGTACTTCAGGGCCGTCAAGTTCCACTAAGGCATTGTCTATCCCCAGCCCAAAAAATGCGGCCATTAAATGCTCAATAGTCGAAACTCTACATCCGTTAGAAGCGATGGTCGTAGCAAGAGTCGTGTCGGAAACATTTTCAGAGCGCGCCTCAACCATCGGGTGACCATCCAGATCAGTCCTCACAAACCTGATTCCTGTATCTGGCGGGGCCGGCCTTACGTTCATTTTCACCTTCTCACCAGTATGAAGCCCTATGCCGGTACAATCAACCTCATCCTTCAATGTCCGCTGCTTATAGTCCACAACTCGCTCCTGTTGATTAAACAGTATTTTACTTCACCTACTGTTTAAGCAAATATCATGCCAATGCAAAAAACACACCATAACCCTAAAACAAGGCGCTCTATCCTATTGATATTCCTAATTTATAAATCTCAACATCCCACAGGATGGGAACGTGGTCAGTTTCGATAATGTGTCAGAAAAACCACATCAGCAGTGAAAAGGCAACACATCAGCAGATCGTGAGGTTAGGGTTAGGGGGACGCTCTTTTAAAATTGAATTGAAGTCATGCTTATCAATTGAGTTGTTAAATTTTAAAAGAGCGTCCCGCTATCCAAAAGTTTTGGCGAAGATATTTTATGGCATTTTCTATCTTACCTTTTTCATTGGGAGCCCTGACATTGCAGGCCACGGGGTTAATCCTAAAGGGTCTTAGAAAATCCAGAAACACTTCATTAAAT
>JAYEIR010000221.1:0-2078 GCA_034660135.1 Thermodesulfobacteriota bacterium | reverse complement strand
CAGGCTTTGGGTTTAGAGATATCCGGGACGGACATTATTGTGGACCGAAACGGCACCGCAAAGGTCATTGAAGTCAACTATTCGCCTGGTTTTAGAGGTCTTGAGGCCTCGTCGGGGCTTGATATTGCCTCGGAAATCATTCAATACGTAAGCCAAAGCCATGGAGAGGTGCCATGAAGATAGCCTTTTTAATGGATAATCCGGTTTCAATCCAGCCGGAAGATGAGACCACCTCCTATTTGATGTATGAATGCAACGAGAGAGGTCATACGATCTTCTTTCTTGAACCGCATGATATCTATATTCGCAAGAATGAAGTAGTTGCAAGGATGCACGATATCACTGTCCAGCCCGGCCTCTCCATGAAAAAATATTGGCGCACGGTTATAAACAGCCAGAAGAAAGATGAACTCATATTTGAGACTATTACCGATCTCGATGCGCTGTTTTTGAGAAAGGACCCTCCCCTGATTTACCAGACCATGGAATTCCTGGCATCGGTTAATCACAAGGTATTTATGATAAACAGTACAAGTGGTCAGGTTCTTGCGAACAGCAAGCTTTACATACTCAATTTTCCGGAAATAATTCCAGAGACTCATATTTCCAGGGATCCGGCACGGCTCAAAAAAATCATTGATGATTTTGGAGGGGCCATGGTAGTGAAACCGCTGAGGCGACACGGAGGGGAAGGTGTAATCAAGGTAAGCGTCAGGGATCGTGAGAACCTGATTTCGTTAATTAATTACTATGTCAGGTCCTATCGTGCCTATCCTGAAAGAGAGGCAATAATGGTCCAGGAATATATTAATGTCGTTCAAAAAGAGGGAGATGTCAGGATACTTATGCTGAACGGGGAGATCCTTGGGGCCATGCGAAGGAAACCCACTAAAGGTGATTTCAGAACCAATATTCACGCCGGGGCCAAGCCATACAAGCACATCCTGACCCCGAAGGAGGAGGAAATCTGTTCCGTCATCAAAGACAGGCTCGTCAGGGACGGTCTTTTTTTTGTGGGCATAGACGTGATAGGAGACAAACTGGTGGAAATCAATTGTGTAAGCCCTGGCGGAATTCCTCGTATTAACAGGCTGAACAAAGTCAGGCTTGAGTGCAACGTTATTGACTTTATTGAGCGAAAAGTAGATGAGCACAAAACCAAAGCTTGATACCACTTGAGAAAGGAATGAGCTATGATCTGTTGTCGTTCGATCTGCAAGAAAACAGCCTTCAAACGGTCTCTCATAACCCTGCTTGTCTTGATATGCCTTACTGCAACAGGTGGTCTATCCGGCAATGCCTGGTGTGCAAATCTGCTTAAAATCGGTTTTTTAGAAGAGCCAAAGACACTCAATATCTGGCTCGCAAGCGATACGTGGTCCCTGAAGGTCCTGAGTCAGATCTATCAACCTCTCTATGTTCGAGACCCGGACACCCTGAAGCTTGTGCCCTGGCTGGCGCAGGACGAGCCTGTCTATGATGCAAAAACACTTTCATACACGATTCAGCTAAGGCCGGGCAAGTGGTCTGACGGGTCTGAATTCACATCTGAAGACGTGGCCTTTACCGGCAGGCTTATTCAGGAGTTCAAGGTACCGAGATATCTCTCCAACTGGAAATTCATCAAAAAGATTGACACCCCGGATAAACATACCGTCAGGTTTTACCTAAAGACACCAAAAGCCATTTTTCTCACCAGGACACTTACCACGCCTGTAGTGCAGAAAAAAGAATGGATCAATATCCTGGAAAATGCCAGGAAATCAAGGACCCCCATTACAAAACTGCTTAACCACAGGATAAAAACTCCGGTGGGTATGGGGCCGTTTGTGCTGAAGGAATGGCGGCGGGGGGCGTATATATTTCTTGAAAAAAACAGGTATTTTTTTGGAAAAGACCGTGAGATAAACGGGCGCCGGCTTGGTCCATATATTGATGGAATCGTTTTCAAGGTCTTCGGTACTTCGGATGCCGCCATAATGGCCCTCAGAAAGGGGAGCATTGATATGTTCTGGTGGGGCATCCAGCCCGGATACCTTGACGAACTCAGGAGTGAGGATGACATCCGGATATTTTGC
>JAYEIR010000220.1:0-10560 GCA_034660135.1 Thermodesulfobacteriota bacterium | reverse complement strand
GGTCAACCGATGCAATCTATATTACTGCGCAGGATGGTAAGTTCGTTGACTTCAACAAATCCATGTTGGATCTTTTAGGTTATGCCGGAGAAGAAATGATGGGGCTGAAAGCCCAGGATACATATGCTCATCCCCGTGACCGGAACAGGTTTCAGAAGGAGATAGAGAAAAAGGGATTTGTTAGAGATTATGAGTTGAATTTATGTAAAAAGGACGGTGTTGAGATAGACTGTCTAATTACTGCCACTGTGCGGCGAGCCGATGACGGGAGCATTCTGTGGTACTATGGCATTATTCGGGACATCACGGAAAAGAAGCGGGCGCAGAAAGAAAAAATGCAAATTGAAATCCAACTGCGACAGGCCCAGAAGATGGAGGCCATCGGCACTCTGGCCGGCGGTATTGCCCATGACTTCAACAACATACTCGCAGCAGTGATAGGATATGCCGGACTTGCAAAGATGAGAGTCCCTGAAGACAGCAAGGTCCTTACCGATCTGGATCAGATACTCAAATCAGGCAACCGGGCCAAAACCCTTATTCAGCAGATTCTTGCCTTCAGCCGCAAGCAGGAACTGGAACAAAGGCCTTTGCAGCTCAAATACATTGTCAAGGAAACACTCAATCTTCTCAGGGCCACACTGCCCACAGACATTGAAATCAAGGATGATATTGCAAAAGACGCAGGTATTGTTAATGCAGACCCCACCCAGATGCAGCAAGTCATAATGAATCTGTGCACCAATGCCGGCCATGCCATGCAAGAGGAAGGAGGTGTGCTTGCAGTTGGCCTTGCCAATGTGGAATTAGATGACATTGCTGCTGCACAATATCTCGACATGAGCCCTGGCCGCTACCTTAGACTGACCGTGAGTGATACCGGCTATGGCATGACGCCTGATGTGAATGATCGTATCTTTGAACCCTATTTCACAACCAAAGAGAAGGGTGTTGGAACCGGACTGGGATTGTCCGTTGTTAAAGGGATTGTTGATAGTCATGGAGGAACAATCACGGTTTACAGCGAGCCTGGAAAAGGTTCAACCTTTCATGTGTATCTTCCCCTGATTCAAGAGGAGGTAATTATGCCGGAGATGGACGAACAAGCACCTGTTCCCACCGGCAACGAGCGAATCATATTTGTTGATGATGAGAAGGCCCTGGTTGATTCAGGAAAACAGACACTTGAGCAACTTGGATATAAAGTGACCACAATGACAAGCAGTATTGAGGCCTTAGAGCTATTCCGCAATAATCCTGATAAATTCGATCTTGTTATCACTGACATGACTATGCCGAGAATGACGGGAGATAAGCTTGCCGGAGAGCTTATGAAAATCCGCACTGATATCCCTGTTATCATCTGCACCGGGTTCAGCAAAAGGATCTCGGAAGAGAAGGCCAGGGAGATGGGAATTAAGGGGCTTGCAATGAAGCCGCTTGTGATGCGGGATTTGGCTGAGGCGGTAAGAAAGGCCTTGGATTGATGATTGTTGATTGGCGATTGTTGAAGCGCAGCGGAAATCCCGATTCATCGGGGAATATTGAAAACTGCAAAAGCCTTAACGCCCCTGTGAAAGTATGGAAAAGAATGGCTCATCGCAATGGCTGTTACCTCCGGCGAGGCTGAGAGTGGAAGAGGACTCCATCCATGTATGGCGAGCGTATCTGCCGGAGGATCGGCCTTACCTCACCTTTTTCATGAACACCCTCTCACCAGATGAACAGGCCAGGGCCGATAGATTTCGTCGCTCCAAAGACAGGATTTCATTCGCTTTGACACGGGGCATTCTGCGCTGCGTGCTTTCAAGATATCTTGGCTCTTCACCTGAAAAGATCCGTTTCGACTACACATCCTTTGGTAAGCCACGGCTGTGCGCAAATCCGGAAGAATCCCGCCTGAATTTCAACCTGTCTCATTCAAACCAATGGATCGTGCTGGCCGTAGGGAAAAGCCGGAAAATAGGGATAGACGTGGAACATATCCGGGACAATCTGGACTATGCAAGCATTGCAAGGCGTTTTTTTTCGCCACAGGAGGTTGATTTCATTGAGTCTGCGCCTAAAGTGAGAAAACAAGGGCTCTTCTACGAAATATGGGTCCGGAAAGAGGCCTATTTGAAGGCCCTGGGAAAGGGTTTGTCAATGCCATTGAGTGAATTTACCGTGCCCCTGGGATCAAGCATTTCTGAGATCTCGTATCTTGACGCAGACCCGTGGCTCTTTCACGGCATCTCTATCGATCCTGAATATGCCTCAGCACTCGTGACACATGCACCTGTCCAGCATATCCGCAAATACCACTGGCAATCCTGACCTCAACATTCGGACAAGCCGGAAAAATGCCTAAAGTGAGCTAAAGTGCCTAAAATGCCTAAAGTTATGGTAACTATAGGCTTAAAGAAAAACATTTTGGGGTTGGTGTAATTCTCCTTTAAAAAGAATTACAGGGGCAGTCGGAATCCGATACTTGAAACTGGAAATTTGAAACTTGGTCTATATATGACTATTCAGGTGGCTACCAAGTTTCCAGTTTCAAATTTCAAGTTTCCTGATATCGCACGGGAAAAATCTCTTCGGGGATCGAATATTCTAAACCCCAAAAACATTATCTTAAGGACTATACCAGTGCATATATTGTTTAAAGTGTCAGATGTGGGGAATCCCGCATTACGCGGGACTGAAATCAAACAACTTGAAAAAGTGCCTAAAGGTGATGTTTATTTTTCATCTGATAACTTGATATCGATAGACTGAGCTTTTGGAAAGGCCAGGAGGCAGATTTTTTCTTCATCAAAGAGCATATTGACGGTCTTGGTACGATCTTTCATACGGTAGTCCCCGTTTGAGAGGCACTCTTCCAAGAGATTCCGGTTCAATTCCTCCAGGTTTTCTGCCTCCGAACCTGGAACCATAAATTTATGCAGGATAGCGCGGGGGCTTCCTCTTACATCGCCCTTTTCCTGGTCTTTGACATTGGTGTCAAACCTGTGAGTAAAATTATAATAGGCGCAAAATCGAGCAAACTCCTCCTGATCCTTCTCCCTTTTACCCCTGACAACTTTTTCTATGGGCTCGGGTAAATTGTCATAGATCAGGGTTGGGAAGATGCCTCCAAAGAACTCAAAAGCGCGGATATGGGCATCAATGAAGGTATCTAATTGTGCATCCGCACAGCAATAAACAAAGAACTTTCCCGACCATTTGGATCGCATGGAGAATAAATAGAGGGTCACTTGTTCACCATTGAGGACCGCTTTGACCGGACCCCAGTTGACCTCAGCTTTCTTGCCGCATAATGGGACTAATAGAGGCATTTCTCCGCTTTCTTTGATGTAACGCCCCACTGTTGATTGGCTTCCTTTGTAACCATAGTCTTTCACCAACCGGTCATAAACCGAGGCTGTATAAATCTCACTCCCGGCCCGGTCTTTATCCTGTTCAAGCCAGGTTTTTACGAGACTAAGATAGCTGTGAAGAGCTGGATTGGGCAGGTGCTTTCCTTCAGAAAACCCGGGAAGTTCGCCTCTCATGGCTTTCCTGGTAACCTCTCGAATTCGAGAGTCGCCCACTCTGGTTTTACGCTTCCATGCCGGACCAGACCTATCTGCTGTTGACGGGGCGATCGTATCCTCTTTTTCGTAAGGTTCAGGTGACCTTGTTTCTGAAAAAGGCCTTGAAGCAGGAACTCCGGCTTTGTCCATGGAGGATTCATGAGAGGGTATAAGAAAATAGATCAATGTGGCCACAAGAGCCATGCCGATTACACTTCCGCTGATAATAGAAGCCACACGAGAGTTTCCTCTCAAGAGCGTTTTGATATGGGATTGTGGTTTTGATGAACGGCCCGGGCTGCGAAACAACCAAAAGAGCGCACCAATAATCAACAGACAAACCTGGATGCCCAATACTAACAGGACCAGGGATGTGAAGGAAAGCTCGGAATCCATGATATTATACTCTGTGACCGGAACCCTGACACAAGATGCCTCTAAGGCTATGACATGCGGGATCCGGGCCGGTTGGCCTGTGAAAAAAGACAAGCATTCACAGGTTCACGGGTCAGGGTTATGAAAAAAGAAATCTTGCTCTTTTTACCTCATCCTGGGTATGATGTAAAGGTTTACTCCTGCATGCATTCACAAGTCAAGTGCCGAGAAGTGAAATGCCTAAAATGAGCTAAAATGCCTAAAGTGCCTAAAATTAAAGGACACTATCCCTTTTGGATGCCGATCGAGTTGGCCAAAACAAACTCTATTCAGGAGACACAAAGGGGCAGAGGCACAAAGGCACAAAGAAAAAGCGAAACCACAGTAACCTTATTTCTGGTCATTGCAACAGGTTCACGACAGGAATTGCAGACCCGGTAAGATGATGCGCAATCAGAAGATGGCCTTTTTACGAAGCCGTCAAAGGTCAGAGGACACCATACAAACCAGACACACCAAACAGGCTCTTAAACTTTGTGCCTTTGTGCCTCTGCCCCTTTGAACCTGAGTAGGTACCTTATCTTTTTTCAAAACTGCAACGCCGAAGGCGTACCACAACTTTAGGCATTTTCAACTTTAGGCACTTTTAATTTTAGGCACTTTAGGCACTTCTATTGACTAAGCTTTTGAAAAACTGCCATAGTTTTCTACTCCTTATTCTCGTCCTGGCCGTGGTACATTCCTGTTCCACCCCTCCTCCTCGTACCCAGGATGACTATGTGGGCCCTATTCGGAAGATCGAAGACCCTGCACCACCCGTCTCTCCATCAAAAACTACAGATCGTCCTCACCCCGTACCAATAGAAGGGCCTCTTGAACTCACCATTAGAGAAGCAACCATTTTGGCCTTTGAGAATAACCGGGAATTCCGCGTGGAGAGATTTGTTCCTCCAATACAAAGAACATTCGAGGACGAGGAGCGGGCAATATTTGACCCTACTTTGAGGGGTAGTGGTAGTTGGGGACGCGAAAGATCCAAGTCTAATGAAACAACCAAGGGATATGACGCTAACTTAGGTGTCTCCCAATTTCTTCCCACCGGCACATGGTTAGATTTGGCCTTACAAACGGAGCTTGAGCGAAAGGATCCCCGTGGCTTTCCTGACGACGAACATGAAACCTCTGCGGATCTCACGGTCACGCAGGCCCTTTTAAGAGGGGCAGGACTTGACGTAAATCTCGCTACTCTTCGGCAGGCCGGTATTGACACAAGCGCATCAGAGTATGAGTTACGTGGTTTGGCACAATCACTTTTGGCTGAAGTGGAAAATACCTATTGGGATTATGTCCTGGCAAAAGGCGAAGTGAAAATATTTACTGCCTCTTTGAAACTCGCCGATCAATTGACCGAAGAGACAAGGGAGAGGATTCAAATAGGACAGGTAGCCGAATCTGAGATTTTTTCTGCCGAGGCGGAAGCTGCTACGCGAGAACAGGAACTCATAAATGCTGTTAGCGAAAGGGACAGGGTCCGGTTGAGGTTGCTTCGATTGACCAATCCATCTGTGACAAATCTCTGGGACAAAGAGCTTGTGCTTACGACCGAACCAAAGGAGCCTGAGATTACTCTCGAAGACATGCAGGACCATATTCAGATTGCCCTTCGCATGCGGCCGGATCTGAATCAGGCCCGGTTGGCTGTAGAGAGGGGGGAATTAGAGGTAGTAAAAACCAAAAACGGGCTGCTTCCCAAACTGGATCTGTTCATAATCCTGGGAAGAACCGGTTATTCGGATTCCTTTGGCGGTTCTGTAAGGGATGTTTGGAAAAGTGATGGTGGATTAGACTTCTTTGCAGGACTCAGATTTGAGTATCCCATTGGTAACAGGGCGCCAAAGGCCCGTTACAAACGATCGACCCTGGGCCTGGAAAGGGACAATGATGCGCTGGAAAACCTTGCCCAGTTGGTAGAAGAGGATGTCCTGACGGCCAATATTGAGGTAAATCGTACCCAAAAGCAGATATTTGCGTCGGCTGCTACCCGTAAATATCAGAGAGAAAAGTTACAAGCGGAAATAGATAAATACCGCCTTGGAAGATCGACCATGTTCAGAGTGGCACAGGCGCAGAGGGATCTGGTGGAAAGCCAGATCTCGGAGATCAGGGCACGCATAGGCCATATTAAATCATTCACCCAGTTCTATTTTGTTGAAGGCTCGTTGCTTGAGCGCCGTGGGATTGAGGCTCCCGGAAGAGTGACGGTGGAATTGTCAACGGCAGAAAAATGAATACGATTTTGGATTTTGGATTTGCGGATGAGGCAGTTTTAAAATGTTTTCCTGTGCAAAACGTTCACAAAATGACGTGGTGATGAGAATACGACCTTTGAACCTCTGAACCTTTGAACCCATGAACGGTTACAATCTATGCAAACAGGATCAATAATCCCACAGCCCAGCAATAGGGCGCGAAATAGTAAAGATGTCCCTTCCTGACCATGCCCATGAGAAGTTTCAATGCCAAGATCCCTACAAGGGCCGATGAAGCGAACCCCAGGGAAAGGGGCACAAAGCCTATCCTTCCGAGGGATTCGACATTCAGATGAATAATGAGTGCCCCAAGGATTGCGGGTATGGAGAGCAGGAAGGAAAAACGGCCCGCCAGATCCCTGTTCAGGCAGAACAACAGGGCGCATACGATGGTGGTCCCTGACCGGGAGATGCCGGGCATAATGGCCATGCCCTGTGCGGCTCCAACGGCCAGAGCAGCCATGAGCCCCACCCGTGTCCGGGTCCCGTAACTCTCGGGTATAAACCGTGTAGAAGCCACAATAAAGCCGGTGGCAAGGAGCATGACTCCTACCATAGTGACGGACCCAAAGACCTTCTCAAAATGGTCTTGAAATAAAAGCCCGATAATTGCCGTGGGCACAGACCCTACGATGACCCATAACAAAAGATTGGTATGGGGGTTTTTCAAGTCAAAATGCCACACCTCTGTTGCCATTTTTCTTAGGTCAGCACGAAAATAGAGGCAAACTGCCAACAGTGTTCCTAAGTGCAAGGAGCAGTCTAAGAGGAGTTCCGGCTCCTTAAACCCTAACAGGTTCTGGAAAATGACGAGGTGGCCGGAACTGCTCACAGGCAAGAACTCAGTCAGGCCCTGGATGATCCCCAAGAAAATGGTTTCAATGATTGTCATGGCAGAATCCTTTCATAATCGGTATTCATTCACGGCTATCCTGTGGCACATGGATGTCCGGCACACCTGCACTGCACAATATTTCCAATCGATTATGTTATAGTCCTTAAGATAATGTTTTTGGGGTTTAGAATATTCGATCCCCGAAGAGATTTTTCCCGTGCGATATCAGGAAACTTGAAATTTGAAACTGGAAACTTGGTAGCCACCTGAATCGTCATATATAGACCAAGTTTCAAATTTCCAGTTTCAAGTATCGGATTCCGACTGCCCCTGTAATTCTTTTTAAAGGAGAATTACACCAACCCCAAAATGTTTTTCTTTAAGCCTATAGCAGAGAATTCCTGTGATTGGCAAGCCGAAATTTTGCAGCACAGCTCCCTTGACACTGCCCCCACAGGTCGTCTATAGGTAAGAAACAGTGAAGTCTTTGGGTCAAACATAAAATGTGCAGGAGGGCATGATGGAATGGAAGACAGTTGTCTTATCGTTGGGGGGATCAATCATAGTCCCTGAGGAGATTGACACAGGTTTTTTGAAGAAGTTTAAACAGATCGTTCTTGATCTGAAAAATGACCGATTTGTCATTATTTGCGGAGGCGGCAAGATTTGCAGAAACTTCCAGAATGCTGCAAAAGAAGTGGCAGACATATCAAAGGATGACCTTGACTGGATCGGGATCAGGGCAACCAGGCTCAATGCCGAATTGGTCAGGTCTGCTTTCGGGAAAGAGGCCCATGAAAAAGTGCTCCATGATCCTGATGAGGAAATTGATATCTCAAAGAGGATCATAATCGGCGCCGGGTTTGAGCCTGGAAGTTCCACTGATTTGCGCGCCGTGCAGTTGGCAAGAAGGCTTGGTGCAATTAGGGTGATCAATATGTCCAATATCGATTATGTTTACAGCGCCGACCCGAAGAAAGATCTCAATGCAACAAAACTGACAAGCATCTCCTGGCCGGAGTTCAGAAAACTCGTGGGTGATGAATGGGATCCGGGGCTGAATATGCCCTTTGACCCAATTGCTTCCAAAGAGGCTCAAGAACTGGCATTAGAGGTGGTAATCATTGGAAATGATGTGACTAACCTTGAGAAGCTTCTGAAAGGAGAAAGCTTCAAGGGGACCACTATTGCTTGACCCCCTCATCTGTCACTTCAAATTTCCGGTTTATCCGGGTTACCCTCTTGCAGATTGAGATATGACGTCCAATTTGCCCTTGATTGCTTCAATGGATTCAGACAACCCTTCCAGGAGGCCATTACGGGCATCCTGTTCAATCTTCATGGCTATTTCGTAAACATCCATCAACCCGAGATTACCGGAAGCGCCTTTTATAGAATGGGCCGCATTGGCAGATTCCTCTGCATCTCCCTTTTTAATGGCAGATCCAAGTTTGTCCAAATCAGACATCCCGGTCTCAATAAAGAGTTCAATCAGTTCCAGGTACTCATCCTCTTCCAAACCTAAATTGTCCGCCAATTCCTTGAAATTCATAAAACCTCCTTTTAGTGCCACTCAAAACCTCCAGTTCCACTTTATTCCATCATTTTCCGGACCATGAGACGATGGAAATCATCAACGCATAAGAGCGGAATATCAACAGGCTCGCAACTTAACAGTGTAGCATATGAATCCTCGTGCTCCGGGGCAAAACCGTGCATGGCCGGCAGGGCTTTTGTCCCCATATCACAGGGTTCGATCTGCCAGCCAGGATCCATAAGCAGATATTTATCGCCATACATCTTGTCCTCAAAATCTATATGATACCTTTTCTCCTCTGCTTCGGACAAAATATGGGAATGGGGAATCCGGCCCAGGATATTGATGATCTTGGCCTCTGCCATCTCATTCATAAACCAGACCCTGACCATGGTGGCGTCATAGACGGCCACATAGTCTTTGCCGAATTCCAGGCCCGACCTCTCAACCTGGCTTTTCACGTCCACAACTCCTGCCAATGTTGTCATCCCGTGGTCTGACAGGACAGCAAAGTAGTATTCGTCGTAGGATTTTTTGATTTCATCTACAAGCCGGTGTATCCGGTCACTGTACCACTGGAGTTTGTCATCAATCTCTTTGCCATCTTTTGTAACCATATGGAGAAGGCCGTCCATTGCGGCGGTATACAGGAAGGCAAAGCTTATATCACCTTTTTGAACTTCCGTCATCAACGCTTCAATATTCTGATCTTCCGTCAGCCTCCAGTTGGAAATGTGATAGGGAATTCCGTAGTCCTCAAGCTTATCAGCGAGGTTTTTTACAGGCGCCAATCCACCTGGCACAAAAATATCTGTTTTTTCTATGTAATCAAAATAGTGTATCCTGTCAAAAGGCATGGCATACAATTCAAAGTAGCCGGTATATCCATATAGTTTGGCTACCAGCTTGGAAAGGATATGTCGCACCCGCCACCTATCTACAATGCGCCCGGGCATATAAGGAAGCAACAGCATTCTAAACAGCTTAAAGGGAGACTTGTCAGGGGCATAGTAATAAAAGCTCAAGTGTTTGTGAACTGTAGGTTTTTCTCCTGTGAGTATGGTGGGAATAGCCGTGGAAGAGTATCCAAACTGCATTTGAACCCTGTACCTGTGAGGGAGAAGATCCTTGAGAAAATCCCTGTCTTTTATTATTTCCCAACCCAAGGCGTCAATAAACATGAAAACACTAATTTTTCTCATCTAATGGTCCCCCGTGGCCCGAGACTGTCTCAAACTTATAGACAGGATAAGATTGTTTGTAAGTGTTCAGCTGATCATCAGCGGGTTTGGATTTTGGATTTTAGGGTTTGGATTAATGGAATCAATCCCAAGTCAACGGCTCAATGACTTAACTATAGTCCTTAAGATAATGTTTTTGGGGTTTAGAATATTCGATCCCCGAAGAGATTTTTCCCGTGCGATATCAGGAAACTTGAAATTTGAAACTGGAAACTTGGTAGCCACCTGAATAGTCATATATAGACCAAGTTTCAAATTTCCAGTTTCAAGTATCGGATTCCGACTGCCCCTGTAATTCTTTTTAAAGGAGAATTACACCAACCCCAAAATGTTTTTCTTTAAGCCTATATTTGACGATTTTTGCAGTGTAGGGAAAACAGTCTGTTTAGTCAAGACCAAGTCGAATGGTTGGTCAAATCTTCGAGCATACCAGCCAATTCTGCCTGAGCATCTTCTTCATATGCAGAAGAAGGAGAAGAGGTTAAATGACTACATGACTCGACTTCACGTTTCGCTGTTCTCATGTTGACACGAACAGTACCAAGTCGTATAGTTCCCTGAATTGCAAATTATATTAGCATGCAAGAAGGCCCTGATATTCTGCCACTTGAAAATCATTGGTGATTTTGATATTTTTGAATGAGATTCTTAAATGGAGGGTGTAAAAATGTCTTTTAAGACAACGGAAGTATCAGATGGAAAAGTTGTA
>JAYEIR010000219.1:0-2087 GCA_034660135.1 Thermodesulfobacteriota bacterium | reverse complement strand
TATATTATAGTTTTCGCATATGTGGTGCCGATAATCGGTCTGGGCAAGGGTTCAATGGTTGCATTCTCATCACCACATCATTTTGGCTGTTCATACTGCAAGAACAGGTTGTTTTACAAAAAACGCAGATATTTTTTGCGACATCAGGTTTTACTTTGAAATTTCTTTATGCTAATATTGTCAGTAATAGTGAAAAGGTGTTATTTGTTCTACCCTATAGGAAACCATTCATAGATGGCTCCAATGAGACCAAAGCCTTATGTGGAATGAAGAAAGATAAGGACGAAAAGGAGGCCCTAATGGAAGAGCAAGAATTGAAAGGGAATAATGCCACTGACAACATAACGGATCTCTGGGATGAGAAGTCTGATTTCTTGAACACTGGGGTTGATGATGTCCTCCCTAAACTGGATCGCTGGAACAATGAGTTGAAAGAGTTACTCGCTGACGAAGAAGGACCTCCCGAACATCAGACTGGTAGCCCGGAACCTGTTGTTGAACTGAAGGCCGTGGAGCCCAAACCTGAACCTTCAGTCACTGAAAACGTGAGTACAGAGCCTCCGAGAAAGAAAATTTACACTGTTACGGATAAGCAGTTGATATTACTGATACAAAAGTATAAAGAGGCAGGCAAAATCTGTGAAGTGGCAGGAATAACGCTTGAAACACTCCAGAAAAAAGTCGGGCATCTCTGTTACAAGATGAAAAAATACATTGATGTGGATGGACTCTACAGAGCAACCAGCCCCATAACATATACGAGGGACGGAATAAAGATTACAACAGGCCATTTAGTCGAAACTGATTTCAAATTAGACGATCGGTTCAGGGTTGATTTCAAAGATAAACACATCATCCTTACCCGTTTGCCAAAATCGGCAAATCGCTGAGCAGCAAATACCTGCCCGCGATCCCCCCCTCCCTTCGCCTGACGGTGCGAGACTTTATCCTTAGGCGTTTTTTGCCAGGACAACCCATTCCTTAGGGCTCCTGCCTCGCAATCCGGATGCCAGAAATAAGGGGTCTTATCCCCTTGGAAGAGAAAAATAGGCCCAAGTAAAACTTGCTTAGCACAGGTTCAAGAAAAGTGGGGACATAACAAAAGGATACGGGCAAAAAATGCATAACAAAGACCTGCTCAGCACCCGGGAAGTAGCGGATTTACTAAAAATTAACGAAAAAATGGTATACACCCTGATTGCGGAAAAGGGTCTTCCTGCCACAAAGGTAACAGGGAAATGGCTCTTCCCGCGTCATCTTGTGGAACAATGGTTAGACACCCAGACGATCAATTACCCGAAGCCGGAAAGACCTTTGCCTCCTTACCACGGTCTGCTGATTATAGGAGGCAGTAATGATATTCTCCTGGACAAGACCCTCACCCTTTTTAACCGCACTTACCCGGACCATGTGGCTGTCTTCGGAAATCTGGGCAGTCTTGGAGGCATTCAGGCACTGAAACGCAGTCTCTGCCATATAGCATCAAGCCACCTGCTCCAGGAAGATGAAAGGGACTACAACTTCGGCGTTGCCACAAAGGAATTAGGCCGGGCACCCGGCATTGTCAACTTCTGTCTGAGGGAACAGGGGCTTTTGCTGGCAAAGGGAAATCCCAAGAGCATAAAGGATGTTCCAGATCTAAAGAGACCGGGGATAAAAATCGTCAACCGGCCCTTAGGCACCGGTACCCGATTGCTTTTTGACGGCGAACTCCATAAGGCCGGTCTCGAGGCAGGGGAGATCGAAGGTTATCACCGTGAGCTTCAGCGGCATATAGACATCGGCCTTGAAATCCTGGCAGGCAGGGCAGATGCAGGCCCGGGCATCAGGGCGGTTGCCGGGCTCCTGGACCTTGATTTTGTTCCCTTGCAGTGGGAGCGCTTTGATCTGCTGATTCTCAAGGACGTCTTCTTTGAACAGGGAGTGCAGATCTTCCTCGGACTTCTCCATGAACCTGCCTTTCGAGCTCTTGCCGATGATCTCTCAGGTTATGATTTGAAGCTGTGCGGTAAGATGGTTTTTCCTCAGGAAGAAGTAAACCAGGAAAGTACGCCTCAAAACAGAAGAGAACCATGAGACGGTAACAG
>JAYEIR010000218.1:0-2102 GCA_034660135.1 Thermodesulfobacteriota bacterium | reverse complement strand
ATTTTAGATAAACTAGACAAGCATTTCGTAGAGAATCAAAAGCGACCTTTCGAACATAGCGAAAATTCTGCATCCTAAAAAGACCTCCGTTTTGCCAACCAAGCGCTCCACCAGACGCCTGAAAGTCATGCGGTTCTGGCGGGGGCCGGTGCAGGCGCTGGTGAGCTTGTCGTTAGCCAAAAGCCAAAAGAAAGGAATGAAAAAATGAAAAAAATACTAATTTGTATTGTAGGTTTATTGTGTTTCTATACATTTGTAGCCAACGCATCGGAATGGCGGTTTCCCGGTGAATTTGAAGAACAGGAGGCTGTATGGGTAGGTTGGCTTTCAAAAGAATACATTGCAGGATATCACACTGACAATGTGATGTTGCCAATCGTTCAAGCACTCATTAAGCATGTTGATGTTGTTATCGGATTGCCAGATGTCGAATCAGAGAAACATGTTCGCAAGATTCTTTCCGATGCGAAAGTAGAACAGTCACGCATTTCCTTTTTTATCACCCCATTCACTGTGCCTTATTGGCGAGATTATGGTCCGATATTCCTTAAGAATGATAAGGGAAATCTTAAAATTGCCGATTTTTGTTTTAATATGTGGGGATATTATCCTATTGAAGATCTGCAGTCACGTTTTCATGAAAAAATTGATCGTAATATTGCCGATAGTATGGAGCTTGACTACGAGATGACCCGCGTTGTCAGTGAAGGTGGTGATCGAATACTCAACGGGCGTGGTATCCTTATTGTTGTTGAAGCCTGCGAGTTTCAACGCAATCCCAACATGTCTCACGAAGAACTTGAAGAAGAATACAAGCGCATTCTTGGTGTCAGTAAAGTCATCTGGCTTAAACAGGGTACTTACGACGATGATAGCTACAATCAGAGTGTTTTGCCGGGACCAGATGGTAAAGGAGTTGCCTATAGAAGTGCTTCGGCCAACAATCATGCTGATGAATTTTGCCGTTTTGTAGATGCCAACACCATACTTTTAGCAGAAGTCAGTGAAGAAGATGCGTCCAGTGATCCGATTGCCGCCGAGAATCGACGGCGCATGGAGGCCAATTACGAAATCCTCAAAAATGCGACCGACCAAAACGGAAAACCTTTCAGGATTGTACGCATCCCTATGCCGGAAACCATTTATTTCACTGCAAAACCAACAGACGAAGTATATGTTTCACTCTTCAGTTCCGCACAATATACCGACGGAACCTGTTTCCCTCTTGGCAAACCCGTGCAAGTCGTACCCGCTACCAGCTATTGCAATTTTCTGATCTCAAACGGAATTGTCTTAGCCCAAAAATACTGGGAACCCGGTATGCCGGTCTCCATTCGCCAAAAGGATGAAGATGCAAAAAAGGTTCTGCAAAAACTTTTTCCAAATCGTGAGGTGGTTACTATTACCACCACTGCCCTCAACTTCGGCGGTGGCGGAATCCATTGCGCAACTCAGCAGCAACCCAAAAAATAGATAAAAGATTCAGCTTTTTTAGTGAGCTGGCATATTTAAGAAAAATGTAAAGCGGGACGCTCTTTTGTAAAGCGGGACGCTCTTTTAAAATTCAATTGAAATTCAGAATCTATCCCTATTAAGCCAACAAACAGTTTCAGCCGATAAAGACGGCTGAAACTGTTTGTTGCATAATAAAATCAAATAAAATGAGATAGAAAAATGCAAAAGAATAAACAGAAACCAATGCTTTGGTTTGCTTTTAAAATAATGTCTTTTATTATGAATATCAAAAAAAAATTTAGAAATATTGATGATGAAATTGCTTTAGCAGGAATACGGACGGGGGATTATATCTTAGATTTTGGCTGTGGGCTTGGATTTAACACGTTTCCTGCAGCACAAAAAGTTGGAGATAATGGTAAAGTTTTCGCATTAGACATTAATCCACGTGCAATTAAAATGATCAGAGAAAAAAGCAAGAATGTTAATCTTAAAAACATTGAAGCTATCCTTTCTGATTGTGATACAAACCTTGAAGGTAGAAAGATCGATATCGTTTATTTACACAATACGTTACCTCTTGTAAAAGACAAGCAACGAGCTTTGGATGAAATAACCCGTGTTTTAAAAGTTGGTGGAAAATTATC
>JAYEIR010000217.1:0-10654 GCA_034660135.1 Thermodesulfobacteriota bacterium | reverse complement strand
TCCTCAAATACCACAGTTCATATTCCCCGAGACCAAAATCGGTCCAGAGCGTAACAGCACGATTCAGCTCCACGGCCACCATGTTTTCAAAACGCAAGGCGTCATTCTTTACCCTGCAATAATCATAAAAGTAGATCTTCGGCTCTTTCATCAGGGTTCTGGAAATTCGCTTTGTGAAAGGACGAATTCTGAAAACAAGGAAAAAGCGTTCAAAAACAGTCAGCCAGGAAGAAACCGTTTTATGGGATATGTTGAGTGTTCGTGCGTGATTTGAAGATGAAAAGGGAGAGCCCACGCTTTCAGAAAGAAGGAAGTAAAGTGCTTCCATCCTGTCGACCTGCCTTACAGCAAATTCATCTCTTATGTCGTCTCTTATTATCTGGCTATGGTATGTTTTGCTCCATCGGCGATACTTCACCTTTGTGCCCTTGAGGAATGGTTCCGGAAATCCGCTCACATAAAACATGGTTTCCCATGCCTCCCGGGCCATACGGTTTTGTTCGGGGATCTCAAAGAAAAAATGGGTATTTTCTATTCCGGTCGATGAAGCAAACATTTCACCGATTGTAAATGGCCAGAGATGAAAATGCAGGCATCTCCCCGCCAATGAATCCCCTTTTCTGCGCGAAAGGTCCAATCGTCCGCCGCCGGTGATTAGAAAGCGCATCTCGTCCGAGTAACCGTCGTAAATCCCTTTGAGATAGTTTTTCCAATCCCTGTATTTGTGGATCTCATCTAAGATTATCAATGGGGGATTTCCCTTAATCCGGTCAACCTCTTCAAAAAAGGTCGGGTTTTGCAGGATTTTCGCCTTGTTGGCTGGGATATCATAGTTGAAATAGAGTGAAGCGGGTTCTTCTGAAGCGATGTCCTTCGCAAATATGGTTTTTCCGGTCTGCCGGGGGCCGGAAACGAGAACCATGTGTTTTTCCTGATTAAACGCTTCCCATATTTTTTTATAGTATAGCCTCTTTTTCATGCTGACCAGATTATCATGAATTACCAAAAAGTCAAGACTAAATGGTAATTGCATACCAATAAACAGTGTATGAAGTGAGAGCCGAAGGGGTTGAAAAAGCCAGTAAAGGGGGACGTTTTAGAGGCCGAAAAAGAGTTTGTGCGGCATTTTAAAAGAGATCCCTCTGTCCTCTATCTAAGGAACGATATAATTAGAATTTCTGAAGCCTGAACCTGTGAACGGTTACCAATTGACATACAAGCTTAGATTCTCTATGCTTACTCCTCAAAAAAGTGAGTTTTTATCATTTTTATGGAAGTTACTACTCAGGCACTTCAATTCTTTGACAGGATTAACAAGATGGACTGGATTAATTTATCTTGTAAATCAAAACATATATCCTGTTTTAAACAAATTACCATGAGCAGCACAGGGGTTCAGCCCCGCGTTATATTAGCGAGCTAAAGCTCTGCACTGCCAGTTCGCACCGAAGGCGCGGATGTTCAGATATTCATGGATCCCCGCATCCGCGGGAATGACGAGGAACATGACATTTTTTTAATCAAGAACTCTCGAAATATAAGACAATTTTTCGCACAATTGGAGTAACACAGGATTTATTTAAGGATATACGGGATGAAAAAATAATAAATCCTGTTTATCCTGTAATCCTGTCTAAAAGATACCTGAATAGTTACTTATGAAAAAGGTATTAGTAGTCTATTTCACGCAGACAGGGCAGCTCAAGCAGATTATTGATTCTGCACTATCTCCTCTGGAAAACAACCCTGATGTTCAGGTGACTTACGAGCAATTGCGGCCTGTTGCAGGATACAGTTTTCCTTGGAAATCCGTCGAGTTTTTTGATGTCTTCCCTGAATCAGTCGAAGGGATCCCCTGCGGGTTAAGGACATGCTCTTTTGATCCGGATGATGATTATGATCTTGTAGTCCTTGCCTACCAGGTTTGGTATTTGTCACCATCAATCCCCTTCGCAAGCTTTCTAAAAACGCCGGAAGCAAGACAATTAATAGGGGGCAAGAATGTAATTACCTTGCTGGGCGTACGTAATATGTGGGTAATGGCTCAGGAGAAGGTGAAGAATGTAGTCCACGGCTATGGCGGCAAGCTAGTCGGGAACATCGTCTTTTTTGACAGGGCACCCAATCTGATAAGTATCATTACCATCATGAAGTGGATGTCAACCGGCAACAAGGGGCCTTATAAGTATCTGCCAGGTTCAGGGGTATCCAAAGAAGACATACGTGAAGCCGCCCGATTCGGTTGCACCATCCTTGAGGCCTTACAAAAGGATAGGTTTAATGATCTTCAAAAGCGATTAGTAAGTGATGGGGCCGTCAACCTTGATTATGCACTGATACGGATGGAAAAAACCGGTGTCAGGATATTTAAGAAATGGGCCAAGTTCATTCTTGCAAAAGGTACACAAGGAGATCCAAACAGGTTGTTTCGTGTCCGCCTCTTTAGAATCTATTTGATATTTGCAGTTTATACATTGTCTCCTGTCATCTCATTAATATTTTATTTTTTCAGGTTTTTCTTCAAAGAGACGACTGAAAGACAAATGAACTATTACTATGGAACAACTCCAAAGGCATGAGGCGGTTTCAAAATGTTCAATTTTGTCCAAGGTCAAGGAAGGCGAAAATTTTAAACACAGGAATATGTTGAATATTTCGAGGATTAAAATTTGAGCCTGACGCAGAAATTGGGCAAAAGGGGGCGTTTTGAAATTGCCTCACATGATCAGCAGTTGATTCCACCATCAGCCGGTTGCATAGGACTTGGGTGTGTAATTTTGATCACGCAACGACTCCGAATCAAGCGCACGGCATGTGTGCGCCTTTTATGGATTTAACAAAATGACTGATGCATACATTACAAGAATTTCGAGTTTTTTACCAAATAAACCTGTATCGATTGACGATATGGAAGATTATCTGGGGTTAATAAATGGACAGCCCTCCAAATCAAGAAAAATCGTCCTACGCAACAATGGAATAAAAACTCGACATTACGCACTCGATAAATCAGGAAGACCAACTCATTCAAATGCAGAGCTGGCTGCATCATCTATACGCAAGTTGCTTGATGATGATTTTATGGTAAATGATATAGAATTGCTGTCCTGCGGCACTTCCTCTCCGGACCAACTACTCCCTTCTCATGCAACCATGGTGCACGGCAAATTGGGCGGAAGACCCATTGAGACAATGGCGGCGGGAGGGGCGTGCAATGCAGGGATGTCCGCACTAAAATATGGTTATTTGTCCGTTATCTCAGGGGACACAAATAACGCTGTTTGCGTTGGTTCTGAAAAACTTTCCTCCTGGTTGTCAGCAAAAAACTTTGAAAAAGAGGCGAATAAAATACAAGCACTGAACGAAAAACCGTTTATTGCTTTTGAAAAAGATTTCCTGCGTTGGATGCTTTCTGATGGGGCCGGGTCAGTACTGGTTGAGAACAAACCCGCAGAGGGACGTATATCACTCAAGATCGAATGGATTGCAATCCGGTCATATGCAAATGAAGTCGAAACATGTATGTATGCAGGAGCCGAAAAGGATAATAGAGGCGAACTGATACCCTGGCGGGACTTTGATAGCCATGAAAGAGAGAACCGATCCGTGTTTTCCCTAAAACAGGACATCAAGTTATTGGAGGAAAACATCCTCAAATACGGAGTCAGGAGTCTTGCTGAAATCAAGGATGAATACAATTTCAGGATAGAAGAGATAGATTATTTTCTTGTCCACCTCTCATCTATGTTTTTCAAAGACAAAACAATGGATGCTTTTTCAAGAAAAGGAATGCATATACCGAGCGAAAAGTGGTTCCTGAATCTGCCGGCAGTGGGAAACATCGGCTCAGCTTCTGTCTATGTGATGCTGGAAGAGCTGTTTAATTCCGGAGTGCTCAGGAAGGGGCAAAAAATACTGCTGATGGTGCCTGAGAGCGCCAGATTTTCGTATGCACTTTCCTGGCTTACAGTAACATAATCTGCAACTGCTCAGGTTATTAGATTGCCGTATTTGGGAACAGCATACTTGGATGGTTAGTCTATTATTGAGTTTTATGAGTCTTTTCCCTAAAAGCCTTCAGCCTATCCACCTGAGTTACCATAATCTTAACTTTGACAGGCTTTTTGTAATGAAAAAAGACCAGGTCCCTCAGGACGACGAAAATCTGCTTGATGGAAAAACCAGAGATGTACAGTATGCTGTTGATCAAAACGGGAAATACATGACTGTACTGAGTCTGGGCTGGGAACCGAAAAACATAGTGATGAGACAGGCATGGAATGAAATCAACAGCCATGTTGAAGATGCAAGGAAAGAGGTAATCGCCGGAAAGAAAAGCCCTCTGTTCTATTTTATGCAAAAAAACATGATGGATGTTAAGTTGTTGTCAGAGTATTCGGGAATCTCAAGATGGAAGGTACGAAAACATTTGAAACCAAGGCATTTCAATAATGCCAAGATTTCAGTCCTGGATAAATATGCAAAGACTTTTAACCTGTCTTCCACTGATGACTTATTTAGGGTTGGCGAGTAAGAATGCAGATCAATTTTCAGCATAGAATGGCCGCCCATTGTGAAAACGGCGTGATAACAAACCTGTTGCGCTATTATGGCCTGGAACTAAGCGAACCAATGGTATTCGGAATCGGCTCAGGCCTGTTCTTTTCTTATCTGCCTTTTTTAAAACTTAATGGAATTCCGGTCGCATCATTTCGTCCTTTACCTGGATTCATTTTTCGGAGAATCACAAAGGCCTTTGGCATAAAGACCGAGACAAAAAAATTCAGGAATCCTGAAAAAGCCATGAAGGAACTTGACATTATGCTTGACAAGGGCATTCCGACCGGCCTGCTTGTAGGCGTCTTTAATCTAACTTATTTTCCTGCCCCGTACCGATTTCATTTCAATGCCCACAACATTATAGCTTATGGAAAAGAAAATGGGACATACCTGATAAGTGATCCCATTATGGAGACATCGCAGGCATTGACTTATGAAGACTTGAAAAGGGTCAGGTTCGCCAAAGGAATCCTCAAACCAAAAGGTAAAACATATCATATCACTCATGTTCCTGAAAATGTTGATATCAAAAAGGCTGTGGTTAAGGGGATCAAAAAGACTTGTAACGAAATGACAGGTTTTCGAGGGCCATTGATCGGCGTAAAAGGAATCAGGTATCTGGCCAAATCAATTGAGAAATGGCCTAAAAAGGTGGGAGCGAAAAAGGCATCATTGTATCTTGGACAGGTAGTGAGAATGCAAGAAGAAATAGGAACCGGCGGAGCAGGATTCAGATTCATGTATGCAGCATTTCTTCAGGAGGCATCCGGCCTGTTAAATGAAGACAGGCTATGGCAGCTATCTGAAGAAATGACGGAAACCGGAGACAAATGGAGGGACTTTGCTGTTCGGGCAGGGCGAATTTGTAAAGGAAGATATAAGACAAGCGATTCCTATGCCTCTGTTTCCGAACTGTTGTTGGAAATTGCTGACAGAGAGGAACGTATTTTCAAGAAGTTGAAGGATCTTTTTTGAGACTCTAAATAATGGCGCAACATCCGATTATCAAGATATCGAACCTTACCAAGATCTATAAGAATTCCTCTGATCGTGCAATCGACGGCATTTCCTGTTCGATATATCCGAACGAGATCTTCGGGCTGTTAGGTCCTAACGGGGCCGGAAAGACCACTATGATATCAATCTTGTGCACCTTGCTGCATCCGTCGTCCGGTGACGTATTAATCGACGGGTTATCACTCAGTACACACGGCAACAAGATCAAGAATATCATCGGCATCGTACCACAAGATATCGCTTTATATCCAAAACTAACTCCATTTGAGAATCTCAGTTTTTATGGAAGCTTATATGGATTAAAAGGGCAAAATCTGAAAAATATTATTAATGATTATTGTGAGAAATTCGGAATCGCAAGAAACAAACACAATATATCAGAGCTTTCTGGTGGGATGAGGAGGAGAATCAATCTGACAGCAGGAATACTCCATAGACCGAAGATCCTGTTTCTTGACGAACCCACCGTGGGCATTGATGTCCAATCCAAAAAACTAATCCTTGATTATCTCCATGAGATTAATAACAATGGAACCACAATATTCTACACTTCTCATTATATGGAAGAGGCGGAAAGCCTTTGCTCAAGGATTGCAATCATTGATAAAGGGAAGATCATTGCCAAAGGGAGTCCTCATCAATTAATAGAAAGCGATGAAAACTGCAAGAATCTGGAAGAATTGTTTCTTAGATTAACCGGACGGGCATTAAGAGATCTATAGTCAATGCATAAATATCTATCCATAGTTCGAAAAGATTTCCTGTTGCTTATAAGAGATCGTGCAGGCCTGGCAATCCTTTTTATTATGCCGGCAGCCCTTGTCTTTATCATGACATTGCTGCAGGATTCCTCATTCAGGGCTGTTGAGGAAAGCAGGATCCCCATAATTTTTGTTGATTATGACAATGATACCATAGGCCATGCAATCAGGGCAGGTCTGACTGAATCACGATTCTTTGAAATCCACGAATTACCGGAAATTGATCCGTCAAAAAAAAAAGCGCAAGAGAAGCTGTTGCAACAGGCAGATTTCAAATAGCTGTTTTTGTGCCCAAGGGAATGACAAAGGCCATAAAAGAGAAGGTCAACTCACAAATAGAAAAACAGCTCTTATCATCTTCCGGGACTCCAGGCTCACCTGAAGAGAATACTCAAGCAACTGAGATAACCCTATTTTTCGATCCAACCATAAAAGATTCGTTCAAAAAGGCGACCGTCAGTTCATTGGGGGAGTTTATGGCAAGGATTGAGAACAGGATCATGCTCAAAAGCCTTCGAAAATCGGTCTCTGATTTCATTGAGTTTGCCAATGAGCCGGTCCCTTCATACGAAGACCTGATCCATATTAAGGAAGTCTATGCTTCCACCTGTGATTCAAGGGTCTTGCCTAATTCGGTCCAGCACAACGTGCCTGCATGGACTATGTTTGCAATGTTCTTTATTGTCATTCCTTTGGCAGGAAACATTATTAAGGAGAGAGACGACGGCAGCCTTTCGAGACTGAAAACAATGCCGGTATCCTATGTGTCAATCATGCTTGGCAAAATTACAGTCTATAGCGCAGCCTGCCTGACGCAGGCGCTTGTCATGATACTCATGGGAATATTCATTATGCCCTGCCTTGACCTGCCTGCCCTGAAACTCAACTCGGATATCCTTGCATTGTTCCTGATGTCACTTGTATCAGCGCTGGCAGCAACAGGATATGGGGTTGCTATCGGGACAATCGCCAAAACCCATGACCAGGCCTCAACTTTCGGCGCCGTCTCCACAATAATATTCGCCGCACTTGGCGGCATCTGGATACCCGTCTATGTAATGCCTGAAATGATGAGGACCGTAGCGAGGTTTTCACCTCTTAACTGGGGTCTAAACGGCTATTATGACTTGTTCTTGCGAGATGGAAATATTGCCGCCATCTCACCATGGGTTCTCAGGCTATTCGTCTTCTTTATTTTCTGTTTACTTGTTGCTTTTTTCTATGAAAAATGCAAAAGCACTGGTTGATCAGAACAGGCGTACCTGACGAGAGGGCAAGAAACAGAGCCCTTTCTCCCAAGAACCGATTAAAGGCTTTTGGCAAAATTTGTAAAGGGAAAACATTTGACAGGATAACAGGATAGACATGATATACAAAAAGAAATGTCTAAATTGCCTAAAGTGTAACAGATCAATAAATTGGGGAATTAACTGACTGAAAACGTTGGTTTTATGCATACCATTGTAGGGTGGGGTTTTATACCCCGCCGATGCACATGTGGCATATAAAATGCCACCCTACATAAAAAGTTGAAATTAAGCCTAATTTAAACTATGAAATCAACAGGATGAAAAACTATCATGTCAATCCTGTTTATCCTGTCAAAAAATAGCTGATAATGCATGAATTACAGGAAAAGCTGAAGATACAGATTATTGAGCAATTAAACCTTGAGGATGTTGAGCCTGATGATATTGACGCATCAGCTCCGCTTATTGGTGATGAATTAGGGTTGGATTCAATAGATGTGCTGGAACTCCTGGTACTACTGGAAAAGGAGTACGGGATAAGAATCCAGGACCCGAAAGAAGGGAAAAAAATATTCTATTCTTTAGAAACTCTGGCCGCATTTGTCTCCAAGAATTAGGCTTAAATCGTAGTTCCCCCATTTAACCGGGGCGGCTTCATCAATTATGTCACATAGAATATATATCACCGGCGTAGGAATTATCTCAGCTATCGGCACAAATGCGCAACAGACATTGCAGTCAATATCGGAATGCAGGTCAGGCGTAACACAGATCAAACAACTGGACACCATTTACAAAGATGATTTCGTAGCCGGGGCAGTGGATTGCTCGAATCAGGAATTGTCGGATCTTCTCGGGAGCCTTGACAATAATTCCTATTATACCAGGACTTCCCTGTTAGGCACGATCGCAGCAAGAGAAGCATTCCAGTCCGCCGGCATTACAGATTCTTCCGACATGCGGACAGGAATTGTCTCTGCATCGGCAACCGGGAGCATAGACGAAAGTGAGCTCTACTACCGGCATCCAAGCAAAAACCAATTTATCTGGGCCCACCAGGTCGCTGACAGCACTGAAAAGATCGCAGATTACCTAAACATAACAGACTATGCCGCTACTATCAGCACCGCATGCTCGTCCTCCTCAAATGCCATCATATTTGGTGCCAGACTAATAAAGAATGACATGCTTGACAGGGTATTGGTGGGAGGCACCGATGCCTTGTCCAAATTCGTTCTGAACGGCTTCAGGAGCCTTATGATTCTTGATACTGATCCCTGCAGGCCTTTCGACCGGGACAGGAAAGGCCTGAATCTCGGGGAGGGTGCCGGATATCTCGTATTGGAATCCGAACACGCCGTCACAAGATACCATAAAGAACCCTTGTGTGAACTCGCAGGGTATGCAAATACAAACGATGCCTTTCACCAGGCCAGCTCATCACCGGACGGTAAAGGCGCATCCAGGGCCATGAGCAAGGCCGTTGAGTCTTGCGAACTTGATGCGGATGATATTGACTATATTAATGCACACGGCACAGGAACAGATAATAATGACCTGTCTGAAGGTCTGGCCCTGAAAAGGGTATTCAATCCAAGGATTCCCGCATTCAGCTCTACCAAATCGTTTACCGGCCATACCTTTGGCGCCGCAGGGGCCATTGAAGCTGTCCTCTCAGTTCTCGCTATTAAACATCGAATCATCTACCCCAATCTGAATTTCTCAAGCCCGATGGAGGAGTTGGAACTCAGTCCGGTTACCGAGTTGATTCGGGATGTTGACATAAAACACGTATTATCTAATTCCTTTGGGTTTGGCGGAAACAATTCAACGCTGATTTTTTCAAGAATTTGATATGGCAGAAATTTGACAGGATAACAGGATAGACATGATAAAAATTAAAAAGTGCCTAAAGTTGAAAAAATTACATATAGTACCAATGCGTATTTGTTAATTACCTTGTTGTTAGAGGGAAACCCGTAGGCCTTATTCTTAATTTTGGAGAAAGAAAGGTTGAAATTAAGCGTAAGGTCAAAGATTTATACTAAGAGATCAACAGGATGCCTGTCTGCGTGCGAC
Source organism: Thermodesulfobacteriota bacterium (assembly GCA_034660135.1). Lineage (GTDB taxonomy): Bacteria > Desulfobacterota > DSM-4660 > Desulfatiglandales > Desulfatiglandaceae > JAYEIR01. The sequence goes on along the minus strand of JAYEIR010000217.1, from coordinate 987 downwards.
GCACAGGCAGGAAAAACTATCATGTTAATCCTGTTTATCCTGTCAAAAAATAACAGAACTATTACTATATGAGTTCCCAAATATCTGATATGGATTTCTTTGTAAGAGGGGCTGCCTGCATTTCTCCCCAGGACACTTTCAGGGCAAAGAAATTCCTGACCGGTATTGAAAAATATGATCAGGGGCGTCTGACTTGTATTGAGCCGAGCTATAAGGGCTTCTTAGCCCCAAAGCCTTTGCGCCGGATGAGCAGGAACATAAGGATTGCAGTTGTATCGGCCCTGGAATGTCTGAACGAGGCAGGCATTGAAATGCCTGATGCCATTAGTACCGGAACCGGCCTGGGTTGTGTTGAAAACACAGAGAAATTTCTCAATTCCGTCCTGGATGATGAAGAACAACTCCTGTCACCAACTCCCTTCATGCAGTCAACTCACAACACAATCGGGTCACAGATTGCCATATTACTCGGTTGTACCAATTATAATGTCACACACGCTCACAAGAACCTGGCATTTGAAACTGCGTTGGGTGACAGTATTATGTTGATCAAAGAAAGGGAGGCAGAAAATGTCCTGGTCGGTGGAGTGGATGAGATTACACAAGAGCACTTTGACCTCAAAACAAGGATCAATATGTGGAAGGAGCCTCCAAATAACAACATTGACCTCATTAGATATAAATCAAAGGGCTGTATCCCGGGCGAAGGGGCAGCCTTTTTCCTGGTCTCCAGTCATCACGATGAAAGAGATTACGCAAGGGTATTGTCCGTCAGTTCGGTCTATAAGCTGACAGATAATGAGGCAATCAAGGATCATACCCTTCGAGTACTTAAGGAGGCAGGACTGGAGACAGGGGACCTTGACCTTGTAATCCTTGGCATCAACGGGGATGCTGATTACGACTCCGTCTATTCTTATTTAACTGCAAACCTGTTTGATTCCCAGGTTATCACCTACTTTAAGCATCTTTGCGGTGAATACGATA